>JAKSBY010000477.1 GCA_022360855.1 Sphingomonadales bacterium
GGCGGAGACCCTGGCACCCTTGCTGCCAGGGCGGAAACAGGCCAGCTCGATGGCGATGGCCTATTCCATCGTCGGCGTGCTGCAAGGCCTGGCGCAATACATCGCCCACGCGGAAGACCCCACCGCCGCCCGAAACTCCGCGAACGGCGTCTTCGGCAAGGTCCTTGAGGGCCTGAAGAATTGAGGGCCCATCTCGGTGCCCTTGGTGGAGGCCTACAATTGCGGCAAGACCTAAAGCGGTTAGCGTTTGATCTGATTCGTCATCGCTGATTCAACACAGGTGTAAACCGCTTTATAATCTAATCATCCAAAGGCTTGTTTGCGGTCTCCACGCCGACGACGGTGACCGCCGTTGCGACGCTCAAAAGACAGAATGTCAGGAAGTACGTCCCGCCCATCGCGCCAAAATTCGCGATCAAGGCCGCCATGACAAAAGGCAGCAGGATCGTTCCGACCCTGGACGTGGCCCGCGATCGAACTGCCTTCGGCGCGCACGGCGGTCGGGAACAGCTCAGGCAGGTAAATTGCCAGGATGATGGTGCACAGGAGCGACATGCACAAAAGCAAAGCCGACAACGATGGCGACCTCACTTCCCACCGTTGATGCGAAAACGAGAGACATGAAGGCCGCTATAAGGGCTACGGAAACGATGGCGCGGCGCCGCCCCCAACGCCCTGCCACGAAAATGCCGATTGCCGCGCCCAACGGAGAACCGGTCGCAATGAGGAGGTTTTGTCCCATCGACATTGACACCGAAAGCCCTTCCGACAAGAGCATTGTCGGCAACCAGGTAATGAAGCCATAAATGGCCATATCGTCGGCGCCGGGCACGGGGTCGCTCTGGCGTCCGAAATGTCTATTCCGGAGAAAATCTCGGGCGCCTCGATTCTTCGAATAAAAGATACGGGCTCATTTGTGGTGCTGGGACTTGCCTACAATCCGTCAAATCCAAGCTTGCGGATGATCGAAGCCTTGATTCAGGAGGCCGATCACGCATTCAATGTCGGGCCCAAATCGAAGTTGCGGTCTGCTTCCGACTGACGCGCACAAGCCATCCCTTGCCACTGAGCTAGATGTGCCTGTCCAAAGCGGCCCCGACCGCCTTTCGCTCCTGCATGCGCGTCTTGAATTCGAACAGGCGCGGATAGTTTTTGATATCGACATCCAGAAGATGCAAACCGCGAAGCACGGCGAACAGATACAGATCCGCCACGGAATAGCAGTTATCAACCAGGAAATCGGCGCCCGCTAACGCATCGTTTGCGAGGGAAAACCGCTGCCAAATCCGGTCTCCGATTTCGCTTTTTGCATCATCGTCGATACCCCAGAAAAGCAACGTGAAGAATTTATGTATCTCCGATGCAAAATACGACATCCATTCGTAAGTGCGGTATCGCGCCATGGTGCCGGGTTCCGCGATGAGGCGCCCTTCCGGCTTCAGATCTGCAATATAGGTCAGAATGACCGAGGTTTCCGTCAGGGTTGAACCGTCATCGAGTTCCAAAACAGGCATGCACCGCTTCGCGCTGACGGTCTCGAACGGTGCGCCGGCAGCGGTCTTCCAATCCTCCGGGTCAATCCTCTCCAGCGCCAGATCGAGCCCCAACTCTTCCGCGGCGATCAGCGGCGCAATCGACGTCATGGGAGGAAAATAGTAGAGTTTCACGGTGCGTTTCTCCCGTCAAATGGCGGTTGCACCACCGTCGACGGCGAGGATCTGACCCGTAATGTGCCCACCCGCGTCAGAGACCAGGAGCAAGGCGGCTCCTTTCAAATCCTGATCGCCCCCGAGCTTGCCCAAGGGGATGTTGTCAAGGATGCGCGCGCCGGACTGATCCAGGATCACCTTTGCCATTTTTGACGGGAAATGGCCGGGCGCGAGCGCGTTCACCCTGATCCCGCGCGGCCCCCACTCCGCCGCGAGCGCGCGCGTGAAGTTTACGACACCGCCTTTTGCCGTGTTGTAGGCGATCGTCCCCGGCAATTCGTGATGATGCCCGCCAAGCCCCTCTATGGAAGCGATGTTCAGAATTGCGCCTTTTCCATGCGGCAGAAAACACCGTCGCGCGGCCGCCTGAGACAACAGGAACATAGCGGTTACGTTCAGGTCGATAACTTTGCGCCACCCGTCGAGGGGATGATCTTCCGCCGGCGCCCCCCAGCTCGCACCGGCATTGTTGACCAGGATATCGAGGCCGCCATGCCGCGCGATCACTTCCTTTATGAGCACGTCCGCCGCTTCCGGATCGGCAAGACTGGCGGGAATGAAGTCGGCGCTCACGCCGCCAGCATGACAAGCGCAATACCCGTTCCCATTGTGCCGGCGCCGACAACGGCTATGCTGCGAAACTCCTGCGGATCGATTTCTTTTGGCAGCCCCGGGATACGCGAAACGACACGTTCGCCGAAAAACGCGTGGCGCAGACCGAGCGATGCTTCCGACGCCATAAGCCTCTCAAACAATCGTCTTTCGATCACGCAGCCTTCATCGAACGACAACCTCGCGGCCTCGACACATTCGACAATGCATCTCGCCGCCTCGCTTCTTTTGAGAATTTTTGCGTGCTTTGCTTTTGCGGCCTCGATTTCGGCCGCTGCTTCGTCTGCCAAAGGCCTTTCGTCCGGGCGTTGCGGCCCGCGCGCAGCCAAGGACCGCGCCGCGGCTAACGGATCTCCATCAACAACCACATCGACAAGGCCACAGTCACGCGCCTCCCGCGCGCTTATCTGATCGCCGCCGATCATGAGATCGATCGCCGCCGTCGCACCGATCAGCCTCGGCAGCCATTGTGTTCCTCCACCGCCCGGCAGCAGGCCCAACGTTACCTCCGGCAACCCGAGTTTGGTAGAGGAATCGCAAAGACGATAGTGCCCTGCGAGCGCCAGTTCCAAGCCGCCGCCAAGCGCAACGCCGTGCATCGCCATAACGACGGGTTTCGACGCGCTAGAGATCAGGTCATTCAGCGCGCGAGTCTGATCGAGCTTCGCGGGATCACCGTCGAAATCCGCAATGTCGGCCCCAGCCGAAAAGCACCGCCCCTCCCCCTTCACCACGATCATCTCGACGGAAGGATCGGCAAGTGCGCTTCTGATTGCTTCCGTCAGTGCGGCGACGACGCCCTGTTGAACAGACAGGGCGTTGACCGGCGGATTTTCTATCGACGCGACCAAAGCGCCGTCAATGACACGGCTTGATACAGACATGAACGAAGCGCCCGACCGCTCGCGCTAAGCAGACCAGCCGTCATCGACCGCGATAACCGCGCCGTGGACGCCAACCGAATCTTCGCTCGCCAGGAAAGCTGCGGCGCCCGCGATGTCGTCCACATCCATAAAAGAGCGCCCGGTCGGCGTATTGTCGCTCATCAGCTTCATATAGTCTTCGTTCCCGGGCCCACGCAGATGCGCATTGATCGGCGTCGCGACATTACCCGGCGCGATGGCGTTGACGTTGATGTTCTCCTTGGCGAGCTCGGCGGCCAAGGCCCGCGTTAGGAGTGCGACGCCCCCCTTCGACGCACAGTAGGCGGGGCAGTTCGGGAAGGCCCCGATACCGGCGATCGAGCTCATGTTGATGACTTTTCCGCCACCCTGCTTTCGAAATATGGGCAGGGCCGTCTGGGTGCAGAAAAATACGCCCTTTAGATTGAGATCAATCTGCTGATCCCAGATTTCTTCGGTCGTTTCGGAGACGGGAACCGTTTTGAACGTGCCGGCGTTATTGACGAGAATATCGATCCGGCCGAGCGTTTTTTCGATTTCCTGCATGAACCGGCGGATGTCGGACACGTTTGCGCAATCGCCCTTGACGGCAATCGCTTTGCCGCCGTCGGATTCGATGTTCCGGACAACCTCATTCGCCGCAGCGTCATTGCGACTGTACACGATGGCGACGGTTGCGCCTTCCGCCGCATAGCGGTGCGCGATCGCCTCGCCTATCCCTTGAGATCCGCCGGTGACGACCGCCACTTTATCCTTTAGTCTCATAAAAACCCTCCTTATGCACCGATCTCGACGCCGTAGACCGTCGCCGCACGCTCGCGGCTGACCCAGCCTTCCTCGACGTCGCGTATTACTTTTTCCCGGTCGCGCTCGCGCGGGTCGCCATATCCGCCGCCGCCGCAGGTAACGGCGACAACGGATTCTCCGCCTTTCAACCGAAGCACGCTGACTTGATCGACGGCTTGCTCCTCGCCGTCTACGGAGCGTTTATATTGTCGCGACGCTCCGCCGGCGCCGCCGCCGCGCACGCCCAGCGGCGCGTTGACCGTGCCGTCGCTCACGAATGCAACATCCACCTCACAGCCCACCGGGCCGAATTCGACTTCAAGGCTCGGCGCGCCGCGCAGCCTGCCCGCGCCTTCGGTATCTGGAAGCAATTTTCTGCTCATCACCCGGATCGGCTGACACAATTCATCAAGCTCCACGCTGTCGATGAAGCAAAGCCCGCCATTGCCCGCATGGAGATAAGTCATCCAGGCGTCATTATGCGCCGTGGCCCCGCCGCCGGTTCCCCCCAGAAACAACTGGTTGATAAACGCCTTGCCGGTGCGCGGATCATGGCCGGACACGACCCCGCTCGAAGGCGAAAGCCCTGCGCCGACTTCCGCCATACCAATGCCCTCGGCAAGCGCGGCCAATGCGGCCTGCGTTGCCGCGCACACTCTGTCGGCGACATTGGTCGTTGCGGCGGAGCAACTGGTGGGGTGATCGGGAATTCCGGCGATACACCCCTTACGCAGCAAGACTTCGACGCGCCGAAAGGCGCCTGCATTTTTGGGGACGCGATGGTCAATCGAATTGAAAACGCCGATCAACGCGCTTGTGCGTGCGCAGGCTTCGCTGAGATTGAGCCCACAGGGAAGACAGTCCGGATTGTCGCGAAGGTCCACCATGATCCGGCCCTCCTTCGCGTCGACGTCGACTTCCGATTTGATAACGACGCCCTGTTCCGGTGTGCCGGGAATATGGTCATGAATGCTTGTCGCGAGGCTCGTTCCGGACGGTATCTCCGCAATCGCATCGATCATGCGCCTTTCGCTGTAATCGAGCCATTGCCTGACAAAAGCGTCGAGCTCGTCCCAGCCGATTTCTGCCGCCAATTGGAGGATTTCGCGCTCGCCGATACGAGCGGCGCCGAGCATCGCGAGAAAATCGCCCTTCCACTGCTCCGGCACGCGGATGCGCATTTCGCACATGCGCACGATGTCATCCTGCGTCTTGTAGTTTCCCTGGATCTTCACGGCAGGGAAAATCAGCGCGCCTTCCTCGTAAACGTCTTTCGCCGTGCCGTGATAGGTCGTCGGCAAGGAGTTTCCGATATCGGCCTGGTGCGCTTTGGCGACTACGGTGAAACGATGCGTGCCCTGATCGTCGATGACCGGCGCCAGAATCGTGTGGTCGGCGGGATGCGAACATCCGTGATACGGGGAATTGTGCAGGAAGGCGTCGCCGCGCCGTAATTCGGGATGAAAATCCAGCATGGACCGCGCCATCAGGTCCGGACCCGACAAAACATGAATCGGCAGGCTTTCCGCCGCCGCCAATAACTGACAGTCCGCCGTCACGATACAGGCCGAAAAGTCACGCGCGCGATTGAGCACGCCCGACCGGCCCGCCCGCAGCAGCGTATTCGCCATATTTCGCGCAACCCCCTCGAAGCGGTTGTTCAAAATGGCGAGCTGCGCACCGTCAAGGACGTGTTCGGTCATGCCGCGGCCTTTCGTTCCATCAGGTCGATGACCAGACTACCGTCCTCGCGCCGCCAAAACGTCGACGCCTCGTCAACCAAAACGGTCGTAAAAGGCGACTCGACAACCGCCGGACCCGAATGGCGCTCCTCGGTTGTCATGGCAGCGAAGGAGACGACCTCTGCGGAGCATGCGCCCACTCCGGGGAGCCAGATGCTTCTCTCGCTCTTTCGTTCCGCGTCGTCCGTTTGCGCGGGAAGGCGGCCGATTATGTGATCATGCACGCGGCAGCTTGCGCGCACCGACCAGCCAATTATCTCGACGGCCGAGTGTTCATCGCGGAAACCGAAAATCCGTTCATGAGACCGATGCATCGCACCGACAAGCTCGGAAATCTGTTCCCCGCTCTCGAATAGTTCAAAGGCCAGAGGAACTTCGATTTCCCACACCTGTTGCTCGTAGCGCGCTTCGATCGAGTATTGGATGGCGGGATGATGGATGTCCGTTCCCACCCCATCCAGAAACGCATTGGCCTTCTCTTTGAGACGCGACAGGATGGCATTGGCTTCGTCCAGGTCGAAATCCCCTGTCGTCATGTACTCGACCGCCCGGTAATCTGCGGCGAGCTCGGACATGAGCGCTCCGGCAGCGCTGAGCGCCGGGCCCAATTCGGGAATGACGAGTCTCGGAATGCCGAGCCGGCGCGCGATGAATATCGAATTCAGCCCCGCGGCGCCGCCACCGCCGATCAAGACCGCCTTGCGCGGATCGATGCCCTGGTTAACCGTTATATCCGCGATGGCTTGCACCATGTTTTCGGTGGCCAATCTGACGACTGACAGCGCCGCGTCCTCAACGCTCATTGCCAGCGGATTGGCGATCTTCTCTTCGATACCGCGCCGCGCGCCATCGAGATCGAGAGACATGGTTCCGCCGAGAAAATAGTTCGGATCGAGATATCCAAGAACGACGCAGGCGTCGCTCAAGGTGGGCTCCGTCCCGCCGCGCCGATAGCATATCGGTCCGGGATCCGCGCCGGCGCTTTTGGGGCCGACACGGAGCAATCCGCCGCTGTCGACTTGCGCGATACTGCCGCCGCCGGCGCCGACACTTTGTACGTCAACCGACGGAAATCCCGTTAGATGGCCGCGAAACGGCGCGCCGATCCATGCGTCCCGCGTCAACGGAATACGACCATCGCGCACCAGGCTGACGTCGTAGGTGGTGCCGCCCGTATCCGCAACGATAACGTCGGCATCCGGCATCGCCCTGCCGCTGAAATGCTTGCCCGCAATCGGCGCCAGGGACGGCCCGGAATTGATGGCGCGAATGGGCGCGGCCGCGATCTCGTCTGCATCGACCATGCCGCCTTGCGAGGTGAGTACAAGCAGACGCCCGTCGAAGCCTGCCTCATTGAGCCGCGACGAAAGGGATCCGAGATAGGCCCCCATCAATGGCTTTAAGGAGGCGTCGATCGCCGTCGCCGATGCCCGGCGAAACTCGCGGATCGTCGGATTCAAGACATGCGACAAAGTGTAGGGCGTGCCCGGCAGATGCTGCTCGATCAGTTCTCCTATCCTGAGCTCGTGCTCCGGATTCGCGACCGACCACAACAAGCACACCGCCACGGCCTCAATATGTTCGCGACGCATCGCCGCACATATGTCGATGACGGTTGCGTCATCGAGGGGCGTGATAATCCTGCCTTCGGCGTCGATGCGCTCCGGTATCTCGTAGGTCAATGAACGGGGGACATACGGATCGGGATACGCAATCGTAAAATTAAACGGCTCCTGGCGCCCGCCTTCACGCAAAACCAGCACGTCGGGATGACCTTCGGTAGTCAAAAAAGCGGTCTTCGCCGTCTTTTTTGTGATGACCGCGTTGATCGCGTGGGTCGTGCCGTGAATGAATGTATCGACGCCGGCCAGGAACGCGCCGACCGATAAGCCTCGCGCCTCCGCCGCAAGCCTCGTCGCTTCGATAACACCGATGACGGGATCGTCGGGCGTTGTCGACGCCTTGAACATGTCGAGGTTGCCGGTGTCGTCCTCGACAATCAGGTCGGTAAACGTCCCGCCGGTATCGCAGGCGATTCTCATCGGCTCGTCCGCCCTAATTGCAAGGCTGGCGCAACGGCTGAGGGAGCGCGGACTGATCGATACCGAGCTTATCCGCAAGCCAGTCGCAGATATATTCCTGGCCAATGGTCGGATTATCGACCTGACAGTGCGCGGCGCCCGTTTCTTCGGTTGTGAAGACCTTGAAGGTTACGTCGAGCCCATGCTTCTGAGAGTATTCGTAGGATTCAACCGCAAACTGGAAACCGGCAAAATCGCACTCGCCTTCAACGATCAGGAAGGGACACCGGATTTGATGTTGGACTTCGTCCAGCCGAAACTCTTTGCTCTTTTCCAGCACCGCATCGAAACTATCGACGCCCAGCACCCATTTCAGGTGTCTGCTGGCGATGCGGTCCGCCGTATACTTGCCGTCCACAAGCGTCCGATACAGATCGAACATGACACCGTCGCTCACAAGCGCCTTTAAGCGATGCTCGAACGCGGCCGCCCGCGGCGCGTAGTAACCGCCGAGACTCGAGCCATAAAGAGCGATGCGATCAGGATCCACATCATCGCGAGCCTGAAGGTAATCCACACAGGCACCGACCGGGACTTCCGTATCGACGCGGGCAGCCAATCTACGGCGGCGCAGGGTCGCTCCCTGCCCCGGCAGATCGACAAGCAGCAGGGATATGCCGCGTGGGAAGGCGTGTTTCGGCATTTCGTGGAGGAGCTCGTCCTTGAACTCGTCGAGACCGCCGAAACAGATCACGACTGGGGCGCGTGCCTCAGAATATGGCGCGCGCAGAAAATAGGCGTCCATATAATCGTCATTATCGAAGGGCACCTTTACAACCTCGCCTGCGGGCTCAAGGCGCTCCATATATTCTCGCGAACAGGCCTCCATCTTATCGAGCAGCTGCAGGCGGCGCTCGTCGTCGTGATCGAGGAAAAACTCGGCGGAACGATAGTAATTGGCCGCGCGCAGCCAATTCATCTTTGCCGTCGTCACATAGTTGGACGCGATTGCGTCCTTGGCCCGTTTGAGGTTTACGTCGCCGAGACGCGTCCACTCCCGATACCATGACTCATCATCGCCCGGCGTGATCCGCGCGCCGGCCTGAAAGCACTCACTGATGGTGCTTGCGCCTTCCTGAGCTGCGCCCAATGCACGCATGAATTGAAACGAGTAATCCGGATTGTCCGGCCATTGCATCCAACCGACGGGCTGGTATTCGCCTACCGGCTTCGTGGTGGCGTAGTTGGATGCTTCGGAAACGGTAGTCATAACACTCACCCCCTCGAGTTCATTTTTTGTCTCTATGCGGACTCGATTCCGATAGCGCGTTGTAGGCGCGCCTCGAAAGCGAGTAGAAAACCGCCGACAACGGCGCGCCGATCGCGACCACAACCGCGATGGATGCGCCGACCATCATTTCGTCTTTGAACAGATTATCGGTGATAAGCGCGACCAACGTCGGCCCGATCGCGTAACCGACGAGCGAGAGCACAAGCAGGTAGATTGCGTAGACCAGCCCGCGCATTTCGTTTGGCACGACGATCTGCAACGCAACGGGCGTCAGAGCGATCGCGGACGCAAGGCCGAACACGCCAACACCGGCAAGCACGAGCGACCAGAAGAAGGTCGGCGCAAAGGGCGCAAGAATCGCCGGAATGATGGCGAGCAGAACATAGCCACGCGCAACGACAATATGGGAATCCCTGAGCCCTCGGGCGGCGAGATGGTCGGCGAGCCAACCGGCCGTGACGAGCCCGCTGACGCCGCCGACGAGAACGACCAGGCCGTAGCCGCCGCCCACTTGGCCAGGCGTCAGCCCAAAATTTCGAATGAGAAAGGTCGGCATCCACGCGTGCAATGCCAAAACGGCAAGCCCGGCGAGCGCCGCGGCGGCAAAATGGGAAACAAAGAAGCGTTTGCGCAGAAACATGAACGCAAGAACCTGCGAAATGGAGACAGCCGCCTGCCCGTCGGTGACGCGGCCCGTGCGCTTGGGCTCCCGCACAAGGGCAAACAGAAACGCCAGCGCCATTCCCGGCAGGCCGACCACAAAGAACGCCGCTTGCCATGGCCGGATTTCTCCGAGCAATGGAACGGTGATGGGCCCCATTCCCGAAACGTAGTCAACGACCGCGCCCCCGAAAATGTAGGCGATGCCGGCGCCCGCCGAGCCTCCAATCGAGAAATATGCGATGGGACGCGCCAGTCTTTCCGGCGGAAAGTAATCGGCAATAAGGGAGTTCGCTGCCGGAGAAAGCCCTGCCTCACCGACACCGACGCCGACGCGAGCCAGAAACAGTTGGATGAAATTCGACGCCGCGCCGCACAGTGCCGTCGCCAAGCTCCAGAAAAAGATGCTGACGCCGGCAATGGTACGTCGGCTGTAGCGGTCGGTCAGCCGCCCCATCGGCAGACCGACAACCACGTAGAGCAACGTGAAGGCCAATCCGTGAAGCAGGCTGATCTCGGTATCACTTAGGCCAAAATCCGCCTTGATCGGTTCGACCAGAAGCGTGAGGATCATCCGGTCGATCATTGAAAAAGTGAACGCAACCGTTAGCAGGCCAACGACACTCCAAGCGTAAACTTCACTTCTCCAAGCGAAGTCGGACTGCGAGGCTTCTTCTAAATTTTGAGCAGTAGGGTTCATTTCATCCCTAGGTTTGCGTTTTCATTTCGGTCATCAGGCCGAGTGCGGAGCGGGCCAGCCCAACACGTCCCGCTCCGCCGCACGGCGATTGCTCCGGCTCAGAAGCGAGCCGAAACGGACCCGACGACCAAACGCGGCTGGCCGCGGCGTGCCAGAACGTCGCCGTCAAATGGCTGAAGTTCCGAATGATAGGCTTCGTCAGTCAGGTTTTCTCCGCGCACGGCAACTTCCCATCTTCCGTCAGGAGGAGAGATCGCAATGCGCGCGCCGAAAACAGCGTAGGAGTCCTGCTCCAGCGTGTTGATGGTGTCCCAGAAGAAAGCGGAGCTGTATGAAACATCGGCGCGCAGCGAAAGAACCAGCGAAGACGTGATTTCCGTTTCGTAATCAACACTGGCGCCGCCGGAGAAATCGGGCGCATACGGCACCTCGAAGCCGTCAAACATTCCCGCCGTGAACTTCGAGTCCATGACGCCGCCGTTAATGGTGAACGAAAGCTCGGCTACCGGGCGCACGGTCAGCGCGAACTCACCGCCGAATGTGCGCGCATCGCCGACATTGCCGATCGCCTCGTTCGGGACGCCGCTGGGATCAAGCACCAATGTTTCGAGCTGACGATCCTTGCTTTGGATAAAGAAGGCGGCAATTTCGTATGTCAGCAGGGCATTTGGGGTCTGTCCTTTTACACCCACTTCAAAATTACGCGCCTTCTCCGGCTCGTAAGGCAGCAGAGGCGTCGCATTGAACAGGGTGAATCGAGCGGGCTCATAACCTTCCGCCAGGTTGAAATAAACCATCACGGCGGGACCGACCTCATAAGAAAGCGTCAGCTTCGGCAGAACGACCGTATCTTTGACACTCAAGCTCTCGTCGATCACCCGATTGAGCCCGAAGAAATCACTATGGTTCAGCCGGGCGCCCAACGACGCTTCAAATGGTCCGGATGAATAGGTTACCGTCGCAAACCCGGCCAGGATTTCCTCAAGGCTGGTATTGTCGTGGAAACCCAGAATGAAATCCGGCGCGCCGCCGAAATCCGTACCGATAACAACATCCGCAGCCGTGTTCACGGGCAACCGGTCGCGCAAGCGTGCGTAATAGCCGCCGACCAGCCAATTCCAGCCGTCGTCGAAATTCGACTGCAAGCGAACTTCCTGGGTAAACACCTTGGTGTCCACCGGATCGGTCTGAAAGACCCAAACGCCATCCAGCGGGCTATAATCCAGGTCCCACAGGATTTCGCTTTTCCGTTCGGTGTAGGACGTCAACGACGTCACTGATAAATCGCTGGTGACGTCGTGTTCTATGTTGAGAATCCCGGCTAGAATCCTGCGCTTGTTAAAGACGTCCAGGTTCAGATTCGATTCGAGCCTGAATACCGACGGCGACGGCGTCGTGTAGTAGTCGTTGCCGCCGTTCTCGAGATCGCTGTACCGAAAGCTCAGATTGACGTCGGTCGCGTCCGAAGGCGTGAAACGGAGAGCCACCCGGATACCGTGTTCTTTTGACTTGTCGTTGTTGATACCGGTTACGTTGTTTTCCAGAAAGCCGTTATTGGTGTCGATATACCCGGAGACCCGCGCCGCAAACATGTCCGACAGCGGAATGTTGATCGAGCCATTTCCGTTTTTGATTTTCTGTTGGCCGACCTCGATGGTCGCCTGCCCCTCAAATCCCTCCACCGACGGCTTTTTGGTGACATATTTTACCGCGCCACCAACGGAGCTGCCGCCATAAAGCGTGCCTTGCGGCCCTTTCAGCACCTCAATGCGTTCCAAATCGACAAGGCGGCTCGCCTGATCCGTAAAGTTCTGAACATCGTCGATATAAAAACCGATGCCCTGAACGTTGCCGAAGGACCCGACGCCGCGAATGACGACGTTCGGCTCATTGTCGCCGCGGCGGCTCAGAACGACGTTGGGAACGGACAGTCCCAGCTTGTCGATATTGATGATGCTCCCTTTTTTGAGCGCATCTTCCGAGAAGGCACTGATCGTCTCCGGCACGTCGGTGATTGATTCAGCGCGCTTGCGCGCCGTAACGGTGATGCTATCAATGACGATAACCTCCCCCGCGGCTGCACCGTCATCCGATTGTGCAAGCGCGCTCGGACCGCTCGCAAACACCAAGGCGACAATACAAGAGCTTGTCAGCATCGATGTTGTCATGATTTTAGGCATTGAGAATACCTCCCTTTTACCGCCCGCCTTTCACGGATCGCTTGTTACGTATCCGTATCATGACTATTACGTATCCGTAAGTCAAGTGTGGAAAGGCATTCCAGGCCGAGCGCCGCCGACTTCTGGCGGAAGCCTATTCTTCCCACTCAAGATTACCGCTCACGGAGATAAGTTCGCCGGTAATGTTCGGAACCGCTTCGGATGTCAAAAACAGGACCGTTTCCGCCAGCTCGGCCATCGAAACCTTTGAACGAGTGGAGATGTATTTCAGATAATCCCGTTCCAGTTCGGCGGTTGACACGCCCTGATCCGCGGCCCGCTGCTCGATGATGCGTCGCATGCGATCATTGTCGATGATGCCCGGCAGAATTGCGTTGCATCGAATCCCGAAAACGCCGAGTTCCCGCGCGGCGTTCAGCGTCAAGCCCTCGAGCGCGAATTTCGAAGCAACATAGGCCGTTCGAAACGGAAGACGCGTACGCGTGGACGACGTTGAAAAATTGATAATCGCGCCACCGCCATTCTGTTTCATATGAGGAATGGAGTGCTGCATCGTGTAGAGAATGCCATGCACGTTGACGTCAAAAGTCTTGCGCCATTCGGCGTCATCGAGCTCGTCGACCGGCGCCCGCGGTCCCGCAACGCCGACGCAATTCACCAGTGTGGTCAGCGGCCCTATCTTATCGGCCACATCCCGAAACATGCCCGCGACCGACGCAGCATCCGCGATTGACCGAACGGAGCCTGCCATGCCGGGATTGGCGGCCAGCGTCTCCGCCACGGCATCTTCGCGAATATCGCAGATGTAAACGCGATCCCCGCGCGCGCGCATCTTTTCGGCGATCACGCGACCGACGCTGTCGCCCGCGCCGGTGATTAACGCTCCCTGGCCCATGACCTGTTCGCCGCCCTAGAACGCCACGGCGTCGCCGCCTTTTAGCGACAGCATTTCGCGGGCCTCATCCGGTGAAGCCGTCTCGATGCCTAATTCTTCGAGGATGCGCTTTATCTTCGTCACTTGCTCGGCGTTGCCGGCCGCCAATCTGCCGCGCGAGATATATAGACTGTCCTCAAGCCCGACCCGGACGCTTCCGCCAAGCATCGCCGACATCGTGCAGAACCGCATTTGGTTCTTTCCGGCCGCGAATGTCGAAAGGTAATATTGATCGCCGAACAGGCCGTCCGCCACGGTCTGAAAATGTGCGAGATTGCGCAAATCAGGGCCGATACCTCCCAGCACGCCAAATATGCCCTGCACAAGAAACGGCGGCTTCGCCAGGCCGCGGTCTGCAAAATGGGCCAGCGTATAGAGGTGGCCTATATCGTAGCATTCATACTCAAATCGGGTATCGAACGCGTCTCCAACTTCGGTCAGGATCCGTTCGATATAGTAGTTTGTGTTGTACATGACCCGATCGTACGATCCGTCCACATACGGCTTCTCCCAATCATACTTCCATTCCTGCACGCGTTTCCCCGCCGCGGAATAGTCGAAGATCAGCGGCCCCATGTTCAACGAACAAACTTCCGGCTGCGCGCGCTTCGGGGCCTCAAGCCGCTCATCGAGCGACATCAAATGGCTGCCGCCCGTGGTGATGTTGACCACGGCCTTGGTGCTCTGCTTGATGCGCGGCAAAAATTCCATGAAAACGTCCGCGCTCGGCGTGGGGCTGCCGTCCGAGGGATCGCGCGCGTGCAAATGCAGAATCGCCGCTCCGGCCTCCGCCGCCGCGATCGCCTCCGACGCGATTTCGTCCGGGGTGATCGGCAAGTGCGGCGACATCGAGGGCGTGTGAATGGAGCCGGTCACCGCGCAGCTAATTATTGCTTTACCTGTACGTGCCATTACCGTATTTCCGTTATCCTTACCGATCCGAAAGTAAGTCATTACGGATCGGTAAGTCAAGAGATGAAGGATTGCATGCGGCGACCAGGCTGTGCAACAATTCGGGGTTGAAAGAAGCAGAGCATGAAGCAGGCGGCTGGGAAGGTAAGGAAAGCGAAAACAGTCGCGAGCGGCCCCGCAAGAGAACGGGTCGCTTGGCGCCGCGACGCCAAGGATCAGCACGTCACGGGCCGCTTGGGCGAACGCATTCGCGCGCATCGTGAACGGCTTGGACTGTCGATTAGCGCAGCAAGCGAACTGACGGGCATCCCGGGGGCATCTCTGTCGCGTATTGAAAACAACAAAATGTCGCCGACATTTCCCGTCTTGCTGAAACTCATGACGGGCTTGCGCCTGCCCTGGGCCGAATTGATGTCCGAATCGGAAATCGCGTCGCCGGGAAAAGACGAAATAAGCATAGATTCGCCGATCGCCGCCAAACATGCCGATCTGCCGGGCTACGCCTATTCCGTCCTTCACATGGATAGTCCCCACCGACAACATTTTCTGCCAATGGTCACTGACGTACTGGCGACAACAATCGAGGAAGCGGGTGGGCTACGAGGGCACGAGGGCGTTGAGTTCTGCTACGTTTTGAGCGGCACTTTGCAGGTCCACTTCGAAGGCCGTCCGACGCAGGAGTTGCCGAAAGGAGCGAGCGCTCTGTTCAACTGCGAAATACCGCATGCCTATGTCAGCAAAAAAAGATCAAAAACGACTATTCTGATCATTGTCGTTACCGATCCGCTTGCCCACGACATCAGCGAAGAACCGTTCAGACGGCGAACGACGGAATAATGACTGCCAAGGTATAACCGCCAGGCCGCGGTTTCGTACCAAGACGGCCTGGGCAGAGGCGCTGGAACGCGCACCCATCGTGATCAGCGGCCTTATTGCGACTATCAGGTTTTTGCCAAAAGCCAGAGCGGCGACTGCGCTGCGGCCATGGCCTATCTGACCGAACGCCGCATCGGCTACAAGCGCGTAGTAGAAACGGCCTCACTCGATCAAGCAATCACCATAAAAACCGGCCAGGCCCCTGCCATCAAGCCCGATAGAGAGGCCTTGAAAACCACATTGGAGCGCGCGGGCTATCCGGAAAGAGCTGACAGCGAAACTGTCCAGCCGCTCAAAGCCATTTTGATCATCACCGCCATGACCTTGCTGTCAGCGATTACCTATGGACCCGCCGCAGCGCTGCTGGTCGAAATGTTTCCTGCCAATATGCGCTATACGTCAATCTCCATCCCCTACCACTTCGGCGCTGGCTATGTCGGCGGGTTCTTGCCCTTACTGCTCGTAATAGAAACAGGCAGCATCTACGCCGAGCTTTACTACACGATCGGCGTTCCGATCATCGCCCTGGCGGTTTCACTGGCCTTTCTGCCGGAGACCAAAGACCGCGATATGATGGTCTGACCGGGGCCGGGAAGAAACTCAGTCCGCGAAAACCACGGTCTTGGTGTCGTTGGCGATGATGCGGTGTTCCAGGTGGTAGCGGACAGCTCTGGCAAGCACCCGGCATTCTATCTCCCGCCCTTTCCGGATGAGTGCCTCAGGGGTGTCGGCGTGGCTGATGCGCTGGACGTCTTGCTCAATAATCGGGCCTTCATCAAGGTCAGGCGTCACATAATGCGCCGTTGCGCCGATCACCTTCACGCCGCGTTCGAATGCCTGATGATAGGGCCGCGCACCCTTGAAGCTGGGCAGGAAACTGTGATGGATGTTTATGCAATTGCCTTTCAGCGCTTGAGACAGGCTATCGGAGAGAATCTGCATATAGCGTGCGAGAACCACCAGTTGTGTGTCGGTGTCTTTGACGAGCTTTAGCAGTGCTTCTTCCTGCGCGGGCTTGGTCTCCTTCGTTACCGGCAAATGGTGAAACGCAATATCTCCAAAATCCAGACCGCGAAATGTTTCAATGGGGTGGTTTGAAACAATAGCCGTAATCTTCATAGGCATTTCGCCAATGCGCGAGCGATAGAGCAAATCTGCCAGACAATGATCGAATTTGGACACCATAATCAAAACCCGGGTCGGCTCCGCACGGCTGCGTAGGGACCAATCCATGTCAAGCGTTTTGGCGACTTGAGCGAAGGCGGCCTTAAACGCAGCGATATCGCTGTCAATCCGAAAGAGAACACGCATGAAAAACCGGTGGCTTACGGGGTCGTCGAACTGCTGGGCTTCAAAAATATCACCGCCAAACTCAACCAGTTTCGTGGACACCTGCGCCACAATGCCAGGCGCGTTGGTGCAAGATAGAACCAACGCGTACTCATGTGTGTTCATGCGGAAAATGCCTTTCTTGAAGGGTCTTATGATGTTCAAGCCAGCCGTTAAAAGACATGCCGTAACTCGCTGGGACGCCAGCGGCCAACCTTTCCGGCGCATTGCGCCAAAGTAGGACGGGGATATGATCAATGACCGTGGCCGCTGCAGTGCCAACCGGGAAAGCTTCTTCACGCAGATCAACCGCTGTGCCGGCGGCCAGGATCTCACGCGCGTGTTTGATTGGCAGCAGAAAAACCGCCCTGGCATGGGACTGATTGGACACCGGAGTATGATCCGGGGGATCAAAGCGGCCCAAAATCAGCCACTGATCACGGCCTGTCCATATAATGCTGTGCGTGCGGTTAGAGGCCGTGCCGCCGACTTCAGGCATGGTAAGGCCCGTCTGCTCCCTAACGATAGGCGCGAGGACGCCCCGCGGCGCGAAGGCCATTTGGGCATTATCGATCATCAGCAGCGGATAGGCTGGTTCGGAAACAAGCGGGGTTTTGCCAAGATCAGACATGCAGCCGTGCGCCCTCCGGATCAAAGAAATGAGGGCTGGTGACGATCACCCGCGTCTCCCGGCCCCGCACCGGATCCGCCGCCACGAGTTCGCGCTCCATCCAGTTCTGTGCATTCGAGACAAAGCCAAGCGCGATATAGGTTTCAAGATGGGGAGAATAGGCCGCCGAGGACACATGGCCGAGATCATTGTCCGCCGTGCACGCGCCATCTGGCCTGAGCAGATGCGCGCCCGCGCTGATCGGTTGTTGCGCGTCAACGGATGTCAGGCCCACAAGGCGTGGCCGCTCGGCGCCGGTCAAGGCAGCGCGCTGCGCCATGCGGCGACCGATATAATCCTTCTTCATAGACATCATCCGGCCAAGGCCAAGATCATGGGCGGTAGTCTGCCCGTTGAGTTCAGGGCCGGCGGCATGGCCCTTTTCAATGCGCAGGACGCCAAGCGCTTCGGTGCCGTAAGGACAGATGTCATAGGCCCGGCCCGCGCGCATGAGCGCCTCAGCCAGGCTTTGGCCATAGGCCGCCGGAACCGCCAGTTCATAGGCAAGTTCGCCGGAGAACGAGAGGCGGTAAACCCACCCGGCAATGCCACTAATCTCAGCGGCACGAACGCCAAGATATGGCAGCGCCTCGTTCGAGACATCTTGAGACACAAGACCCGCCAGAACTTCACGCGCACTGGGACCCGCCAGAGCAAACTGCGCCCACTGGTCGGTCGCGCTGGCAAAAGCAACGTCAAGCTGGGGAAACAGACATTGATGCACAAACTTCATATGCTGAAACACGCGCCCAGCCTGCGCTGTTGTTGTCGTCATCATAAAGTGGGTTTCGCCCAGACGGCTGGTAGTCCCATCATCGAGGACAAAGCCATCCTCGCGCAGCATCAGGCCATAGCGCGCTTTTCCAATCGGCAGCTTGCGCCAATTATTGATGTAGAGCCAGTCCAGAAAGGTGGCGCTGTCCGAGCCGAAAATCTCAATTTTTCCAAGGGTGGAGACGTCACAGAAACCAACGCTAGACCGCACAGTTTTGACCTCGCGGTCAACGCTTTCGCGCCAATGCCTCTCCCCCGCCTTGGGGAAAAACTGAGCCCGTTTCCAGTAGCCAGCATCGGTAAATACCGCGCCTTGCGCTTCAGCCCAGCGATGACTGGGTGTATGGCGGACCGGCCGGAAGGCCAGCCCTGTGCGCCCGCCTGCCAGCGCGCCGACTGAGACAGGGCCACAAGGCGGGCGCGCCCGGGTCGCACCGATATCGCGTAGCGCCTTTTGCTGCGCATCGGCCAGAACGGCAAGACCGTTCAAGCTGCCAGCCTGCCCCTGATCGGTTGCCATGCCCAATGTCGTATAACGCTTAGCATGTTCGCTGGCGGCAAAACCTTCGCGCTCGGCCTGGCGCATGTCTCTCACCGTTACGTCATGCTGAAAATCGACAAAGGCCTTGCCCTTGGCATCGTCCACAAACCACATGGGCACTTGGCCGCTATAGTCTTGCAAAGGCAAGTCCGGCACGGCCTCGCCACAGCCCTCAAAGCCAAGTTTCTGAAGTGCGCGCCTGCTATGTTCGGCCGCGTCCTTTAAGACTTCAGCCGTCGCTAAATGACCGGATATGCTACCGCATACGTCGACAGAGCTGTGTAACCTGCCGGGACCGAAGGATTTTAAACTGTTACCCCATAAAGGGGCGTGCCCCAAATGTGTCGTCAGCGCAATATTCGGTGTCCAACCTCCCGAGACTCCAAGAGCACGACATGAAAAGCGGCGGGTCTTACAATCGCCGCCTGTAACGATGATGCTTTTCAGGCCAGTGCGCCCTGTCGTAGCGGTTACAACGCTGCCCAGACAATGCTCGCCATCCACCGCTGAAAGACAAGCCGGATCGACACTGCTGCGTGGATCGATAACGGCGGCAATCTCCAGACCTTTGCTCTGCAGCCGTGCCGCGACGTGCCACCCGAAATCCGTGGACGTAAACAAGGCGATAGGACCATCGGGTACGGCGGCAAAACGCTGCGCATAGGCATTTAGCGCGCCAGCGAGCATAACGCCCGGGCGGTCATTCCCCGAAAAAGCAATGGGCCGTTCAAGCGCACCAGCGGCAATCATCACGCGTCGCGGATAAATCTTCCAATAGCGCTGCAAACCGTCGGCCCGTGATTCCAGCGCGCCGCATGTCGGACCATCATAAAGTCCGAACACGCAGGTCAGAGGAAGCACGGTCACATTGCTGGCAGTTTTGAGTTCGCCAACGACTTCATTAAGCCATGAGGTGGCTTCATCCCGGCTGAGCAGTTCACCGCCAAGCTCAAAGTCCTCTTCAGCCAGGATCACCTCCGCGCCCGCGCGGGCAGCCATCAACGCTGCGGTGAGCCCCGCCGGTCCTGCGCCGATGACAAGCAGGTCGCAGTGCGCATGCCGCCGCACATAGGCGCCGCGGTCCGGCTGCCCGTCCAGTTGGCCCAGGCCTGCTGCCTTGCGGATGAGGGGCTCATACAGTTTTTCCCAAGCCGCTTTTGGCCACATAAAGGTCTTGTAATAAAAGCCCGCGGAAAGAAGCGGCCCCAGCAGGCCGTTGCCGGCCAGCACATCATGCTTTAGCGACGGCCAGCGATTTTGGCTGACGGCACTTAGGCCATCGCGCAGCATAACCTGCGTCATCTTCAAATTTGGCCGGCCGTCAATGGTTGACAATCCATTTGGCTCGGCGCTGCCCGCTGTCACAAGACCGCGCGGACGGTGGTATTTGAACGATCTGCCAACGAGGCGCACATCATTCGCCAGCAATGCAGAGGCCAGAGTGTCGCCCCTGAACCCGGTGTAGCGGGTGCCGTCAAAGGTAAAAGTGATTGGCCGGCTACGGTCAATGCGCCCGCCTTCCGTTAGGCGGGTCATGGCCGGACCAGCTCCACGTTCAAGATCTCATGGCTCGCCGTATCCCGCGCAACCTTCAGCCACGCGCCGCAGCCTGCGCCGTGATACCACAGCTCCTCATGCGTGCCCCGCGGATTGTGGCGCAGATACACATAGTCCGTCCAAACGCGTTCAGGCGCATCATGTTCCGGGCGGTTCAGCAATGCTGCATCGCCTAGATAGCTGAATTCATGGGACGACCGAGTTTTGCAATATGGGCAGGTGATCAGCATGGCTAGTGTAGATTGGGCTGTGCGCCCATGCCTTTTTCATCCAAGAGCGCACCTTCGCCGAACCGATCCAGCCGGTAGGCCGCGGCTTCTTCCAGGGAAACTTCGCGGGCCAGCAAGTGCGCGAAAGCCAACCCGCTTGCCGGCGTCGCCTTGAACCCGCCATAGCACCAGCCGGCATTGAGATAGAGGCCATCGACCGGCGTCTTGTCGATAATGGGGCTGCCATCCATGCTCATGTCCACAATGCCGCCCCAATGGCGCAAGATACGCGCAGCGCCCAGCGCCGGCATCATGGATATCGCACCTTCGCAAACATCCTCAACCGTCGCCAGATTGCCGCGCTGGGCATAGCTGTTATAGCCGTCGAGATCGCCGCCGAAGACGAGCCCGCCCTTGTCTGACTGGCTGATGTAGAAATGGCCAGCGCCATAAGTGACGACCGTATTGATCACCGGCTTCAGCGCTTCGCTGACAAAGGCCTGCAGGACATGGCTCTCGACGGGCAACTTTAGCCCTGCCATCTGCGCAAGCAGACCGCTGGAGCCCGCAACCGCGACACCGATCCTGCCTGCATTGATCGGGCCGCGCGTAGTCTCCACACCAAACACCTTGCCGTTGGAAATGTTGAAGCCGGTTACCTCGCAGTTTTGAACGATCGATACGCCGCGCGCGCCGGCGGCGCGGGCATAGCCCCACGCGACAGCGTCATGGCGCACCGTGCCGCCGCGCGGCTGAAACAGGCCGCCCAGTATCGGAAACCGGGCATCCTCCACATTCAGATGTGGCACCAGTCTCAAAACCTCGCCGACATCGAGAAGCTGCGCATCCACGCCATGCAAACGCATTGCATTTCCGCGCCGAGCGAAGGCGTCGCGCTGGCCATCGCTATGGTAGAGATTGAGGACGCCACGCTGGCTGATCATGGCGTTGTAGTTGATGTCCTGTTCCAGATCTTCCCACAGCTGCATGGACAGCTCGTAAAAGGGAATGTTGCCGGGAAGCAGATAATTGGAGCGGATGATCGTCGTATTACGGCCCACATTGCCGCCGCCGATCCAGCCTTTTTCCAAAACGGCGACATTGGTAATTCCAAATTCCTTGGCCAAATAATAGGCCGTGGCGAGCCCATGCCCGCCGCCGCCGATGATCAGGATATCGTAGCCATCCTTGGGGTTATCGTCACGCCACAGCGGCTGCCAATTCTTATGACCGCTCAGCGCGTTTTTGAGCAGGGAGAGGGCCGAATAACGCATGGCTCAGGCGAACATATGTTCCGTGCGAGCTCTTAACTAGCAGTCCAACGTGGTATCGCGTTCCCATTGCGTCAGATGCCGGCTATAGTCCTGCCATTCAGCGATGCGCAGCTTGACATAAGCGGATACAAAGTCCGTCCCGAGGCCACTGCGCAGGGCGTGCGAGCCTTCCAACTCTCGCAGGGCATCGATCAGGTTGAGGGGCAATTTACGGTCTGCATAGGCTGGATCGTTGCCAGCTTCGTACATGTCGATGTCCAGGCGCTGGCCTGGATCTGCTTTGCGCTCCATGCCATCAAGCCCCGCTGCGAGCACACCTGCCGCAAGGAGATAAGGATTGGTGGACCCGTCAGCCAGCCGCAATTCAATCCGATCATCGTCGGGGATGCGGATCATATGCGTTCTGTTGTTGCCGGTATAGGAGATGGTGTTGGGCGACCAGGTAGCGCCCGAAAGTGTTGTGGGTGCATTGATACGCTTATAGCTGTTCACCGTCGGGTTTGTCAGAGCGGTCAGGGCTTTTGCGTTGTCAAGCAACCCGGCGATGAAGTGATACGCTGTTTGCGACAGCCCTAACTCTCCAGTGTTGTCGTGAAAGGCATTATTGCCATCCTCATCCCACAGCGATGCATGCATATGGCAGCCGTTGCCTGTCAGCTCCGCAAAAAGCTTGGGCATGAAGGTAGCGCGCATTCCGTGTTTTTCAGCAATGGCTTTGACCATGAACTTGAAAAAGGCATGACGGTCCGCCGTGATGAGCGCATCGGCATAGCCCCAGTTCATCTCGAACTGGCCGTTCGCGTCCTCATGATCGTTCTGGTAGGGCTCCCAACCCAAGGTCAGCATAGCGTCGCAAATCTCTGCGATCACGTCGTAGCGCCGCAGCAGAGCCTGCTGGTCATAGCAGGGCTTTGATTGCCCGTCGTGCGGGTCGGACAGGGCGTCGCCCTCCGGCGAGAGCAGCATAAATTCGCATTCCACACCGGTTTTCAGGACATATCCCGCCTCTGCCGCGCGGGCCATCTGGGCTTTGAGGACGTTGCGCGGGGCATGGGCGAGTGGCGCACCATTGATCACCGGATCAGCCGGCAGCCAGCCAACCTCAGGCTTCCATGGCAATTGAATAAGCTGTTGTGTATCCGGGACGGCAAACATATCCGCGTCCGCCGGTCCCAGATCGAGCCACGCGGCAAATCCGGCAAACCCAGCCCCGCTTTCGGCCATAGCGTCGATCGCTTGGGCTGGCACCAGCTTGGAGCGCTGAACGCCGAACAGGTCGGTGAAAGAGACCAGGAAGTACTGAATGCCTGTGTCTTTCGCGATTGCTGAGAGGGGTTGAGACATGGGTATCCGCTCCTGTTTTCCTGTGCGGCTTTAAAGTGCGTTTGTCTGTGTCTGACCTGGGATCCAGTTGGTCCCGGCAAGCGGCACACGCGCCATCGCCGCCGCTTCGATCGTCAAGGCAACCAGATCTTCCGGTTCAAGGTTGCGCAGATGGCTTTTTCCGCAGGCCCGCGCGATCGTCTGTGCCTCCAGGGTCAGAACGCTGAGGAAATTCTTCAGCCGGCGGCCTGCGGCAACCGGATCGAGCCGTCTTGCAAGATCGGGGTCCTGTGTGGAGATCCCCGCTGGATCGCGGCCTTCGTGCCAATCGTCATAAGCCCCCGCCGTCGTGCCCAGTGCTTCATAATCGGCTTGCCAGCGCGGATGATTGTCCCCAAGGGCGACAAGCGCCGCAGTGCCGATGGAGACCGCGTCAGCGCCCAGCGCCAAGGCTTTGGCCACATCTGCGCCATTGCGTATGCCGCCGGAGACGATCAATTGAACTTTCCGGTGAAGGCCAAGCTCCCGCAGGGCATCGACCGCAGGGCGGATCGCGGCCAGTGTGGGAATGCCCACATGTTCGATAAAGACTTCCTGCGTCGCCGCCGTGCCTCCCTGCATGCCATCAAGCACGACCACATCCGCACCAGCCTTGCAGGCCAAGGCGACATCATAATAAGGGCGTGTCGCACCGATCTTCACGAATACCGGCTTTTGCCAGTTGGTGATCTCGCGCAGTTCTTCGATCTTGATTTCAAGATCGTCAGGACCGGTCCAATCCGGGTGGCGGCAGGCCGAGCGCTGATCGACGCCTTTGGGCAAAGTGCGCATCCGAGCGACCCGATCGGAGATTTTCTGGCCCAGCAACATGCCGCCGCCGCCCGGCTTGGCGCCCTGCCCCACCACGACTTCAATCGCGTCAGCCTTGCGCAGATCATCCGGGTTCATGCCATAGCGCGATGGCAGATATTGATAGACCAAGTACTTTGATTGGCAGCGTTCCTCCGGCGTCATTCCGCCATCGCCAGTGGTTGTGGAGGTCCCGGCCGCCGATGCCCCCCGGCCAAGGGCTTCCTTCGCCTGCGCAGACAACGAGCCAAAGCTCATCCCCGCTATGGTGATGGGAATGTCCAGTTCCAGCGGCTTTTCGGCAAAGCGGGTGCCCAAAGTCACGCGCGTGTCGCACGCTTCGCGGTATCCCTCCAGCGGATAGCGTGAGACAGACGCACCGAGAAACAAGAGGTCGTCAAAATGCGGCACTTTGCGTTTCGCGCCAGCACCACGAATGTCATAGATACCAGTGTCGGCGGCACGGTGGATTTCAGCCAGCGTGTAATCGTCAAACGTCGCGGAAAAACGCGGCGGTGTCGTCGGGCGCGCCATCAATAGGCTCCCGCGTTATCGAAGCTGAAATTATAGAGCTGCCGTGCGGAGCCATAGAAGCGGAAGGCGTCTGCCGTTTCATCGACGTTCGCTTCACGCAGCAGCTGCTCAAGCGTTTCCGATGTGCTCTGCGTCATCGGTTTTTCCTCACAGTCGGCGCCAAGGCTCCTGACTGTGCCGCGCACGAAAATGTTCACCTCATAAAGGCTGTCGCCAAGCGCTTCTCCCGCATCGCCAAGCACGATCAAATTGCCGGCCTGCCCCATAAACGCCGCCATCGACCCCACGGAGCCTTTTACCAGAATATCCGCGCCCTTCATGGAAATGCCGCAGCGCGCCGAGGCGTTGCCGTCAATGATCAGGAGGCCACCATGGGCCGTCGCGCCTGCCGACTGGCTTGCATCGCCCTTCACATGCACCCGGCCAGACATCATGTTCTCCGCCACGCCGACACCTGCTGATCCTTCGATGGTCACATGCGCCTGCTGGTTCATGCCCGCGCAATAATAACCCACCGGACCGGCAATGATCACATTGAGCGGCTGCGTCAAACCAGCAGCGAGCGCGTGCTGGCCGGCTGGATTCAGAACCATGATCTGATTGTCGCTCCCATGCCAGGTTTGCAGCGTTTGATTGAGCGTGCGGCGACTGATGTCTTTGAGATCGATATCCATCAGGCCGCGCGCTCCCAGAAATAGACCGTTGCGGGCTCGGGTTCCCATACGTGCGCGTTTTCCACATCCGGCAACATGGCGAGCGCCCGGTACTCAGAGCCAAACGCGATCAAATCGTCGGTTTCGCACATCACGGCGGGCTTGCAGGCAATAGGGTCACGAAGCACGCCAAGACCGCGTTCCGTCCCCACGACGAAAGTGAAAAAGCCGTCCAGATCGTCCAGCGCGTGCTCCAACGCCTCCTTCAGCCCATCGCCTTCGTTCATACGCCAGTTGAGATAGCCAGCGGCAACTTCAGAATCATTTTGAGTTTCAAATTGAATGCCCTGTTTCGACAACACCCGACGCAACGACGCATGATTTGACAGTGAGCCATTGTGGACAAGGCACAAATCCGGACCGGTGTTGAACGGATGCGCGCCGTCGGTCGTGACCGCTGATTCCGTCGCCATGCGCGTATGGCCGAGTCCGTGTGTGGCAGCCATATCGGCCAGACCGAACTGACTGCACACCGCGCGGGGCAGCCCCACACCTTTGTAAAGCTCCATGCGCGAGCCCACACCAACGATGGTCAGACCGGCCGCGCGCAAATCTCGAGCGGTCTGCATCGCCGCGTCTTCCGGCACCTTGACCACGGCGTGGTTCGACCTGACAACCGGCTCAAAGCTGCTCAGCCAATCGGGCAGCTCCTCGCCCTCGTTGAGGCGGAGTGTCAGCCGCACTTGACCAGGCGCTTGATTACCGTAAACGGCAAATCCCGCGCTATCGGGGCCGCGGTCCGTCATTGTTTCAAGCATCTCAGACAGATAATGGCCCAGCTGCTCTTCATAGCGGGGCGTCTTCGCAAACAGGCCGACAATTCCACACATTTTGCACCGCCCCTCTGCCGCCTATCGGGTAAAGCAAACCAAAACATTCGAACTTTTTGGCAACGATCTCAACACGCCAGATTCACCGATAATCGTCAAGAGAAAATTTTTCTTCTTAAGAAATATCGGGAGAAAGCTTGCACTGAGCTGGATTTCGCGTCACGAAACAATGATGAGCGGAAAATCAGACGTCGCCGCGGACGCGAAACGCGGATCATCAGATCACAGCCTGGAAAGCGCGATCGGCATTACCGTGCGCCAGCTTCGTCAGCAACTCAATCTAACGGTTGGCAAGCTAGCGAGCCAAGCGGGCGTGTCCGTGGCCATGCTGTCAAAGGTGGAAAATGGCCAGATCAGCCCGTCTCTGTCCACTCTCGACAAACTGGCCGAAGGGCTCAACGTCCCCATCAGCCGTCTGTTCAGCGAACTTGACGAACGGCGCGACCGATCTTTCGTCGCGGCTGGAGAAGGAGTTGTCATCGACCGGCGCGGCACCAAGATGGGGCACGAATACCGGCTTTTGGGCGCGACCCTGGCTGGAGAGATCGCCGTTGAGCCCTATCTGATCACCCTTGATGAGGATGCAACGCCAGACACGACCTTCCGGCATGACGGCGTGGAGTTTTTGTTCATGCTGTCGGGCCAGATTGACTACCGGCACGGTGATGCCGTCTACACTCTTGCGCCGGGCGATGCGTTTTTGTTCGATTCCGCCGCATCGCATGGGCCTGAACGCATGGATGAGCTGCCGGCCACCTATTTATCGATTATTGTTCATTCCCGCCGCTGAAACGCGGGCGATGGCCGCTAGCGGCTTCCCGATAGGGCGGCAGGCTTAAATTAGGCATTGCGGGTTCCCCAGCAAATTTTATCGGCACACCGAGATGGGTTTGCTTGTCGCTGTCATGAAGAAGCATGGAGCGCACTTTTACATGGGGATGCTCAAAAGCCTCCTTCAGCGTGAGCACGGGCGCCCAGCAGATATCAAGGTTGCCGAGAAACGCCATCCAATGATCCAAAGGTTTGGCGGCAAAGCTATTCTTGAAAAACGCACGCAGCGGCGCTTGCTCCGGCCCCGGCTCTATGGTTGCGTAGGAATAAAGGTCGGGCCGCTCAAGCGCGTCCAGCAGGACTCTCGCAAATTTCGGTTCTGAACCGCCCAAGACGATGAATTTTCCGTCTGATGTTTCATAGATGTTGTACATCCCCGCCCCGCCAAAGGAGCGCATGGTTTTGGGCTCTGGCGCTCTGTCTTCGGCGAACACAGGTCCGGTGACATTCGCGGTCCATGAGAGCAGGCAATCATGCATGGAGATGTCCAGCACATCCCCCTGCCCCGTGCTCCGGCGGCGGTAAAGCGCCATTAAAATGCCGGAAAACGCCATCAGCGAAGCGCACATGTCGGCGGCTGGGATGTTCGGCATTGCCGGCTTGTCATCCTCCAGCCCCCGATTGAGATCCGTGGTGCCAGCCAGCGCCTGTACGGCAAGGTCATGGGCGGGCCTGTCTCTGAGCGGACCGTCCTGACCGAAAGCGGAAATAGAGCAATAGACCAAGCCAGGGTTTTCCGCGCGCAAAGCCGCTGGGCCAATGCCAAGGCGCTCAACAACGCCAGGGCGGAAAGCCTCAACGACAACGTCCGCCTCCCTGGCCAAAGAACGGAAATAGGCCAGGTCGCCCGCCTCTTTCAGGTTCAGCGCTACGGCCTCCTTTCCGCGCCCGATATTGCGAAACCAGACGGAAACACCGTCATCGGCCCGGTAGCCGATATCGCGCGCTGGTTCCCCCCGCCCGTTGGCGACTTCGATCATGATGACGTCCGCGCCGTGATCTGCCATCATCATGCTCATATGCGGACCGGGCAAAAAGCTGCTCAAATCCAGCACTTTAAGTCCTGCCAGTTTCATGCCTCCGACCTGGCAATCAATTGCTTGGCAATGATGATGCGCTGCATCTCATTGGTTCCTTCCCCGATGCACATGAGCGGTGCTTCGCGGTAGAGGCGCTCGATGGGGTATTCCTTCGAATAGCCGTAACCGCCATGGATTCGCATCGCCTCCAAAGCGTTTTCGACCGCTGTCTCAGAGGCAAAGTATTTGGCCATGCCCGCCTCCATATCGCAGCGCTCGCCAGCATCATAGGCGCGAGCGGCATCCTCCGTCAGCAGTTCCGCCGCGCGGGTGTGCGCCGCCATTTCGCCCAGCTTGAGCTGAATGGCCTGATGATTCGCGATGGGCTTGCCGAAGGTTTTTCGTTCTTTCGCATAAGCCACGCTCTCGTTGAGCGCGCGCCGTGCGATCCCGACAGAGCGCGCGGCGATGTTGATGCGGCCGAGCTCCAGCCCGCCCACGGCCATGTAAAAGCCCTCGCCTTCCTCACCGCCGATCAGGTGCCGTCTGGCATCAATGCGGTAATTGTCGAACATCAACTCAGCGGAATCGATGCCCTTATAGCCCAGCTTCTGCATTTTACCGCTGGTGGTATAGCCGTCATAGGCCTTCCCCGTGTCTGGATCGACCTTCGGCGTGAGCAGGATGGACATGCCCGCGCGCGGCGGTTTTGCCTCAGGATCGGTTTTCACAAGCAGCGCCACAGCCCCACCTTCGATCCCGTTGGATATCCATGTCTTGTTGCCGTTCACCACATAATCATCACCGTCGCGCAGCGCCACAGTGCGGATCGCCTGCAGATCGGTCCCTGCATCGGGCTCGGTGAGCCCCAAAGCCCCGCGGATCTCCCCAGCAGCAAATCTCGGCAACCAATACTCTTTTTGGAAATCCGTACCGAACTTCTCAACGATCGTCGCCATCATCAGGTGGGAGTTGAAGATACCGGTCAGCGACATCCAGACCTCCGAAATCTGGGTCACGATCCGGGCGTAGGTGGTCGCCGACAGGCCAAGCCCCCCATAGTCTGGCGAAATCGTCGCGCCGAACAGGCCGAAGTCCTTCATCTGTTCGACCATCTCATGGGGATACTCATCGGCATGCTCCATGCGCATCACATGGTCTTTCACATCCCGGTCCAGCCACCGGCCGATCTGATCGAGCATGGCGCGTTCGTCAGATTCGGAAATGCCGCGTTCGTCAGATGCCGTTGCCATGGCAGATTTCCTTTTGTCAGTAGCGTGGATTTTTATCTTCAACTGCTTGTCCCTTTGCAGGGATCAGCATATTCCGGTCAAACGTGCAGACCTGCTCATCGCGCTGATTGGTGCCGATTGTGCGGATTGTCACGATGCCCTGGCCGGGGCGGGACTTGGATTCGCGCTTGGCGAGAACCTCACTTTGGGCATAGAGCGTATCTCCCGCATAAACGGGCGCGGTGAACTTGATACCGTCCATCCCCAGGTTCGCGATGGCTTTCTGGCTGACATCTGTGACCGACATGCCGATCAGAAGAGCTAGGGTATAGGTCGAGACGACCAGATTGCCGTCAAACTCCGACGTTTTGGCAAACTCTGCGTCAAAATGCATGGGATGGGTGTTGAGAGTAACCAGCGTGAAGAGGTGATTGTCATACTCCGTCACCGTCTTTCCCGGGCGGTGATCATAGGTGTCGCCCACGGCGAAGTCCTCGAAATAGCGCCCGAAGGTCTCACGGTAATGATTGTCCCCGATTTCTTTCCAGCCCTGTACCAAAGTTTTATGTCCTTTCGTGCGCCAGCAGGCGCTCAGCCGCCAAAATCACTGGTTTTTCAATGAGTTTGCCATTCAGCAATGCGGCGCTGCCCTTGGCGTCTTCAAGCGCCGCAATGACGCGCCGGGCATGATCCAGCTCTGCATGTGTGTGGGCAAGGGCGTCATGAATGCCGGCAATCTGCTTGGGGTGAATAGCCGCGCGCGCGGCCAGGCCAAGCGCCTTTGCCCGACGCGTTTCCTCTATCAGCCCCGCGCTGTCTTCCACATCCAGATAGGGCACATCGAACACCGGCACACCCGCGCTCGCCGCTGCGACGGCAAGCTGGCTGCGGGCAAAAAACAAACCGTCCCACTCCAGGCTGCAACCAACATCGGCGCTATAATCGACGCCGCCGAAGAGAACCGCCCCGCAGCGAAGGTGATTGAGAATATCTGCCGCTGCGAGCAGACCTGCACCGCTTTCAATGACGGGAATGAGAGGCTTCGGCGCGCCCAGCCAGCCGGCGACAAGCTCAATGTCATGGCTGCTGACAACCTTTGGCAGCATGAGAAAATCGGCCCGATCGAGATCTAAAGCCAACGTACTGATATCCTTGCATCCATCCAGGGACGTCACGGCGTTGATGCGCACGCCGACCGCGGGCCCAGCCCCTCTAGAGTGCGCTAGACACTCCGCCACAGCCTCACGGGCAGCGGCTTTTTGGTCAGGCGCAACCGCGTCTTCGAGATCAATGCATATGCTGTCGGCGCCTGCCGCGCGGGCCTTGTCAAACCGATCAGGCCGGTTGCCAGGCACGAACAGCAGTGAGCGCCAGGCACTCATGGGCAAGTCAGTCATAACAATTGCTTTTTAAGACCGTATCCGTTCTGCCCTGCATTGAAAGCGCGGAGGGGCTTTAGGCGGCTTTGCGTTGCAGTTTGGAAAAATAATCAAGGGTCTCGGCAAGGGTAACCACATCCGCATAGCGTCGGCTGACATCGCGCAAATTGGCCTCATGCGCATCCATTTCCATGTCGCCGACGCATTCCTCGGGGATCATGGTTCTAAACCCGTAAGAAAAACTGTCATTGGTCGTTGCGCGCACGCAGCCAGACGTGGTGCAGCCGGTCACGAAGACGGTATCGACATTCTGCTTGGTCAGGAAGGTGATCAGCGGTGTATCGAAGAACATCGACGGCGCGCCCTTCGTAAAAGCGAAGTCGTAATCCTTATCGTGTATTTTCGGTTCCAGCTCCGTCGAGGGATCGCCATAGAACATGCCTTCATAAAGCATGGGGACTTTCCAATAGCTCATATCCTTCTTGCTGCCCCAAGCGACATTGCACACAGCAACGGGAATGCCAAGCGCGCGCGCTTCTTTCAGCAGCGTGGCGGTGTTGTCGACCGCTTTATGGATATAGGGCGAAATACCGGCGGGATAATCCGGGCGGGTGAAGCCGACCTGAAAGTCCACGACCAGGATCGCCGGGCGTTCGCCAAAGCCGATGCCGGCCTGGCCATAGCCAATCTCGTCAAAACGGTTACTCATATCCTCGTCTCCTCTTAAGGCAGATAAAATGTCTGGTAGTCGGTCTCACAAGGCGGCCCAAACGCCACATCCACACGCCCGGCTGCGGGGTCCGCAACCAGGGAAGCCACCGTCATCCATTGATCGGCATCGTAGCGCGACGTCTCAGCGCGATGGCGGCAAATGCTGCTGGGGTGGTTTTGATGGTCTTTCAAAACTGATTTCACTTGCTCAAACAGATCGCCCTCTCCGACATCAATCTCCTCCAGACGCGCTGCCCCCTGGGCGCGCCGCACGGTGGAATCCGGAAGGATATCCAAAAGGCGCTCATCCCCGCGAAATCGCTCGCAAACATAATGGTTGGTGTGAAACAGCCTGCCGTCTTCGGCGGTTAACGTCTCAACCTCGTCCACGGTTTGCTCAAGATTGCGGATATCGCCTGAGGGGTCGGTGAAAAGCAGGTTGATGGTCGAGGCACGCTCCAGCCCCCGGATAGTTTCTTCAGCTTTTGCCGCGGTCTTCTGTTCCAGAGCCAACCGGCAACTCAAATAACGCGGGAAGCCTACGCGCCAGCCATCCGACAGAAGCGCGTTGCCGAACACGCTCAGGCCCTCGCTGTTGATGCCCAAATATCCGATCATGCCCGGATAATAGGCGTAAAACAGCATATCCGGGCCATAGTCCGGCCGCATCTCCACAACCGTGCCCAGACGGCAATGCTCCTCAACCGTATCGACATTCTGGCCAGTGAAGACATGCCCGTCAGCCCGTTTAATCGCGAAAGACGAGCAGCCATCCCCGCCGCGCCCATCAAAGCCCACAGCTTCAAAACGCAGCTGGAGCAGGAGCGCGTCTTCAAATGGAACAGCAGCACCGCGAGCCAGCCCACGGATTTCCTCAACCAGGTAAGGCGCCACCTTTTCAATGGCCGAAACATAGGCTTGCGCCCGCGCGCGAAAGTGTGTGATGGGACCGATTTTCTCCATCTCGCCATGGACCAGTGCCAGCGCCTCGGCGATGCTCGGCCGGCACGCCTCGCCCAGTTGTTCGCCCATTTGGCGATTGCTGCCGGAGACGCAGACGCGGCGTGTTTCACCGACACCAAACGAGTGTTGATCATCTTGCAGCAAGGTCACCATTTTTCCCTTCCTTTGGACGAAACCCAGTTGGGCGCGCCTTCCTCCTCACTTAGAAATTATAGGTGAGCTCCGCGCCGAACGTGCGCTCCAGCCCCCGGCGCGCAAAGTTCAGCAGGAACTGTGGTGGCGTATCCGGGCCAGGCGTTGCAGCGTAGGAAATGATGTTCTCAGCATTGTATTTTTCGTTGAAGAGGTTTCGCGCCCACACGGTGAGGGACCAGTTTTCAGAGCGCACGCCGCCGCGCAGGTTCACTAAATTGACCGGATCGCGCACAGTGCGCGGGCCGCCATTGATGTCCCAAGGCGTTTCGCCAAGGCGCTGATAGTCAATTCGGCTGAACCAATCGAACGCATTGGAAATCGGAAGGTTGACCTCCGCACCCAGATTCAGCGTTGTTTTAGGCACGGACGGCAGATCATTTCCGACCGCAAAGGGATTGGCGTCATATTGAGTGACCGTCGCGTCGGTGAATCCAAAGGCAGCCGACAAGACGACATACTCGTGCGCCTGCAGCGTGGCATCAAATTCAAAGCCTTTGATTTCGGTGCCATCGATATTGGTTCTGGCCCGGGTCGATGTCACGGGCGTAAACTCGAAAATCTGAGTGTTGCTGGTATCCGTCAGGAACGCTGATACGTTGAAGGTCAGCCGGTCATCAAGCCACCGTGTTTTCATACCGATTTCCCAGCCTTTGACGACCTCCTCATCATAGGTGTCAAAGATATTGACGCTGCCGGGATCGAGCGTGGGAAAGTCAAACGCCAAGACAGTAGCGCGCGTGCCCGGACCGTTAAACCCGCCGGCGCGGAAACCCTCGCCATAGCTGGCAAAGACGCTGATATTCTCCTTCGGTAGCCAGCGCAGAGACACGCGCGGCTGAAAGCGGTCAAAGCTTGCTTCGCGCACGAGGCCTTCAAATCCAGCGAGGGTGGGGAGCCCAGCAAAGTCGGAGCTAAGAAAGTTCGTCGCGTTACGATCTTCCGAATCCCAGCGGCCGGAAACAGCAAGCTCAAGATTTGGAAGGATATCGTAAAACAGCTGCCCGTAGAGGGAGAACACATCTGTCTGGGTTCCCTGATCCTCCGTCACATTGAGCGTCAAAGGCCCAGGATTTACAGAAGAAATCTGTCCACCGTTTTCGTCTCGTTGAAGCGACACGAAAACGGTGCGTTCAATGTTTGCGTAATAGCCACCAAAACTCCAATTCAGGCGACTATCAAAGGCGTCGCCAGACAGACGTGTTTCCAGCGTGCGTGTTTTGCCGTTGCGTTCCTGAAACGCGATGGTCCCTTCGGCAGGCGTATAACCAATCAGATTGAAGTCGTTGTTTGCGTTGCCATCCGGTCCCACACCCTCAAACCCAAACGCGGAGTTGATGATGAAGTCGGCGCCAAAGGCGTTGTCGTTATCATTGTAGCCCGCAGCGAAAAACCAATCGGCAAAGCCCATATCCCATTCGATCTTGCCGCTGAGATCAATGCGTTCAGCCGGGTTGATGGAGTTTACGTTCGGCGCGAAGGGAAGGCTTGTATCGTTGACATTCGGCCCGTCAGCGAATTGCGGGGTAATGTTTGGGAAGAATGCCGTTTGGAAATTAAAGTAGATCGCGCTGCCGTCAATGTCTGCATATTCGGCAATGAGGTCCACCGACAGGTCCTCCGTCGGCGTGAACAAAACCCGGCCCCGCACGCGCAGTTCTTCATAGTAATCGACGGTATTGCCGAGAAACTCATTTTCAAAAATACCGCCCCTGTCGGTATAGGAGGCTGATATGCTCGCTCCCAACGTATCTTCAATGACGGGGCCGGACAAATAGCCGGTGAAACGGTAGTGATCGCCGTTTCCAATTTCCGCCGTCACCCTGCCTTCAAGCTCTTCACCCGGCTTTTTCGTGGTAATGAGGATGGCACCCCCGACCGCATTACGCCCGTAAAGGCTGCTGACCGGTCCTTTGACCACCTCAATTTGCTGAATTGCCACCAGATCTCGATTGAGGGCGAAGGCATCAGGCTGCTGAACGCCGTCGATCACCAGCGCATAGGATGGGTCCACATCCCTGGAATTGAGAATGCCACGGATGATGACCTGCGTATCGCCCGCTTCCGCGGTATCAAGCATGAGAACATTGGGCACCAGTTGGGCAAAATCGGTCGGCCGCTGAATGCCAGCGCGCTGAATTGCCTGCTCGCTAAACGCATCCACGGTGATCGGCGTTTCCACCAGGGTTTCCGGCGTCCGGCGGGCCGTAATAAAGATTTGCTCGACCGCATCATCCACTTGGTCACCTTGGGCAAGCGCGCTTGACGTCCCCGTGGCCGCGATCATTGCCGCGAGGCTGAGCCCACCCGCTATTTCCTGCTTAAAAGCCATAATTCTACCTCCCTGTAAGGTCCTGTATATGCTTGGTATTCCTGCGCACAGTCCCAGAACGGTACCGCGAGTGCGCCGATCCTGTGTTGCGCCTCAGCTGGCCTTTAGAGCCAGATCGTCTTGTCTCGACAGGCCCATGCCAGCGGCCGCGCTGTCTTTTGCAAACGTGGGGGCGACCGGCGCGGGAAGCCCCGTTTCGGCCTTGCAGCGCTCACGCAGTTCCTCAAGCGTGCCGCCTTTGTCGAACAACTGCGCCTCGCCCGCGTTCTGGCACATCTCCCCGCGCAGCCGCGCGGTCGCCAGTTCATCGATGGCCAACTCATCACTGCAGACCACGCCATACCGGCGCGCGCCATGCGGCGTGACGAGCCCGCTCTCAAGATCATAGACAACGGCCGCAAGATCGCGCTCCAAAGGATCGCCCCACCCGCCGCCGCCCCAGGTCTCGAACAGCACGAAATCACCGGCCTCGACCAGGATGTTATCGCATTTGGCCGGCACCAGTTCCTCGCTGCCATCAGCCCTTATCACCGTCTTGCGGCTGCGTTGGCCGGGATGGCCGCCTTTCACGCCCCATGGATAGGTCAGCCAGCGATCATCATGGATGGAAACCCGGCCAGGCCGCAAAAACCGGTAACCAACCCGCATAGCGTTGCCGCCGCGGTGCTTGCCGGGGCCGCCGCTGTCGGCAATCGTTTCGCTGATCTCGATGCGTACGGGGAAATAGCTTTCCACAAACTCATTCGGAATGTTGATGAATTTGGGCCAGAGGGAATGTCCGTCCGGACCGTCCCCGCTTGGCTTGCCGGGAATCCCGCCGAAACCGATCTGGAAGAACAAGAACCATTTGTCCCGGTCGTCGATGCCGGAGAACATGAAGTGCGGGCTGGAGGAGAAGCCGGCAGCGCACAGATAGTCGGGATTGGCGCTGCCGAACAGCCCACTGATGATGTCAAAGATACGGCCCATGGCGTGGGTCCTGCCGTTCAAAGCCGCCGGCCGGAGCGGCGCCAGCAGGCTTCCCTCGGGAATACGCACCTCCATCAGGTCAAAAAAGCCGTCGTTGAGCAGGATATCGGGGTCAAACATCATGACCATGAACTGCCCGCAGAACATCTTGAACATCTGATCCGACAGCAGGAAATTTATGCAGCCCAGAGACTGTGAATCGGTCCGGCCGAAGTCGAAAATCATCGTCTCGCCTTCGCGCCACATGTCGCAGGCGATCTTATAGGGCCCCATGCCTTGACCATCATCGCAGACATAGTCTTCGAAGCTGACCTCCTTCTCCGGAACAGTGGTCAGAATCAGCTGACGCATGGAGCGCTTGTTGCGCTCCAGCAGTTCATCGAGCGCTGAGACGTAGGTGTTCACGCCGTAGCGTTCCGCCATCTCCAGGCAGCGGTTGGCACCGGCCTTGCACGCAGCCACAATGGCGTTGAAATCACTCTCATTCCACTGCGGCACGCGGCAGTTATGCAGGATGATATTGAGCACATCTTTCTGCAGCTTGCCCTTCGCGTAGATTTTTACCGGCGGAATGCAGATGCCTTCTTCATACAGGTCCACGGAATCGACCGGCATCGAGCCCGGAATCTTGCCGCCGATGTCCGTCATGTGACCAAACATGGCCGACCAGTTCATCAGCCGGCCGTCCTTGAAGACGGGCATCAAAACCAGCCAGTCATTGACGTGACTGATCGAGCCGTTACAGGCATAGGGGTCGGACGTGAGGAGGATATCGCCTTCTTCGATGCCGCCTTCATAGAGGTCCATAAAGCCTTTGACGGGTGAGCCGAACTGACCGGCGACCAGCCGGCCGTAGCGATCAGTGATGACGGGAAACCCATCGCGCTGCTCGCGAATGATCGGGCTCATGGCGGTGCGAAAAAGCAGCGCATCCATCTGGCCACGCGCGCTCACCAGACCGTTTTCAATTAGTTCCAGCGTGATGGGGTCGACCCCTACGGTTTCATAAGGGGCCGTGTTGGTTTCTATCAAAGTCGCCATGATCCGCGCCTCTTAGGAATCCATCGGACGGATGAGAATATTGCCGAACGCATCCACCTCGCCGACATGAGCGGGCAGGATCAGCGTTGTGGAGTCCATCTCTGTGATGATCGCCGGTCCGGTGATGGCATTGCCGGCCTTCAGCCTGGCCCTGTCATAAATGATCGCCGGCCAATCCTCGCCGTCGGCAAAGATCGTGGTTTCAAGGGATTTCGCCGCGCTTGGATCAGCACCGCCTTCTTCGATCTTGCGCGCTTCGGCAATCGGCGCAGCACCCTGCGCGACTGCGCGCAAGTTGATAAATTCGTGCTCCGCATCAAGAGAGAAGGTGTAGAGCTTTTCATGCTCGGCATCAAAATAGCCGCGAATGGGCTCCAGCCCGTTCGCGCGCAGGTCTTCCAGATCCGCCGGCACGGTGATCTGCAGCGCTTGGCCATGATAGCGCACATCCAGTTCATAGAGGAGGCTCTGCTCCTCACGCGGCACACCGTCCTCATCCAGCGTCCCTCGCGCTTTGGCGCCAAGCTCCTCAAGCATATTGACGAGCTCTTCAGCAGAGACCTGCCCAAAGCGCCGGATGAAGGTTTGCGAGGCTTCATCACGCAGCCGCGTCGTCGCGTCCCCACTGGCGCACAGCACGCCCGGCCCGCGCGGAATGATCACCGGCCAGCAGCCCAGCAGCTTGCCAAGCGCATTGCCATGCAGAGGCCCGGCGCCGCCAAAGCCCATGAGGGCAAAACCGCGCGGGTCAAAGCCCTGCTCGACCGAGACCAGCCGCAGGGCGCCGAACATATTCTCATTCACAATGTCGATAATGCCGGCCGCCGCTTCCTTCAGGCTCAAGCCGAGTGGCTCGGCGATGCTTTGAACCGCCGCCTCTGCTTTTGCCTTATCGATCGCCATTTTGCCGCCAAGCTGCGCGCCGTACGGAAGATATCCGAGCACGACATTCGCGTCTGTCACCGTTGGCTGTGTTCCGCCTTTGCAATAGGCTGCTGGCCCAGGCACGGCGCCAGCGCTTTGCGGGCCCACACGCAGCGCTTTGGTCAACTCCGGCACATGGGCAATCGAGCCGCCGCCAGCGCCGACCGTGCTGATATCCACGGACGAAGCACGCACGGTCACGTCGCCCACCGTCGTCTCCCGGCGCAGGCGGGCCTGGCCACCGGTGATGAGCGCGACGTCCGTGGACGTGCCCCCCATATCGAAGGTGATGATGTCTTCAAAACCGGCCTGGCTGGCCACCCACAAGGCACCCGCAACGCCGCCCGCGGGTCCGCTCATTAGCAGATTGACGGGATATTGCGCCGCGGCCTCGGCAGAGGACAACCCGCCATCGGAGCGCAGAATATTCAGCGAGACACCGCCCATCCGTTCCGTTAGTTCACGGCTGAGATTGTTCACATATTTCGACACCACCGGACGGACGAAGGAATTGGCCACGGTGGTCACCGCGCGCTCATATTCCTGCATTTCAGGTATAACGTTGGAGGAGATCGACACCTCCACCCCCGGAAGCTCCTCTTCGACGATCACGCGGGCCTGTTCTTCATGAGCGCCATTGGCGAAGGAATTGATGAAGCAAATGGTCACCGCGTCAACGCCGGCTTGCTTGAAAACGCCGAGCTGTTCGCGCAGGGCCTGCGGGTCAAGCGGGGTAACGACCGACCCATCCGCGCCCATGCGCTCGTCCGTTTCGATCGTCCATTTCAGCGGCGCCATCGGCGCGCTTTTGTTATAGATCACCCAGCCGCCAAGCCCGCCTGGAATGAAGGAACGGGCGATGTGCAGGATTTGGCGATGCCCCTTGGTGGTGATAAGTCCGACTTTTGCGCCCTTGCCCGTCAACACGGCGTTTGTGGCGACGGTGGTGCCGTGCATCACATGGCTGATCTGGGCTGGGTCGATCTGGGCCTCACCACAAATGCGCGCAATGCCATTCAAGACGCCGATAGAGGAATCTTCCGGCGTTGAAGGGACTTTGGCGGCATAAACGCGTGAACTTTCGATGTCGATCAAGGCAAGATCGGTAAACGTCCCGCCCACATCCACACCAAGCCGAAATGTCATCCCGAAACCTCCCGCAGTCTATTCTCTCAAGATGAAACACTTTTTCCTCTGCGTCAATAGTTCGAACTTTTATTTTGCTTTTTTCCTTGATTTATCATCCCAAGCTGGCGGACATCTGACGATGCGCTTCTCTATAGGGGTGAGGACGACGCCCACGCACCGCAGCACGACGGACATATGTTGGCATGACAATTGATTCAAATCTGAGCCAGGCTTCGGAACCAGACAAGATTTATGCGCGGCTAAGGTCGGTTCTGGAAGGCGGCGCCTTTGAAATCGGCGACATGTTTCCCACCGAGACGGACCTGTGCGCGCAATATGATGTCAGCCGCTATGCGCTACGCGAAGCCCTGAAAAAGCTTGAGCAGGAAGGGTACCTTTCGCGCAGGCGCGGCGCGGGCACCCATGTGCTCTCGACAAAGCCCAACACAGGTGTTTTTCATCACCGGGTTGGCTCCAGTGGCGACCTTGAACTGTTTGCCCGCGGCACCCGCATTCGCTTTGAAGGATGCGAGGTCATCGAGACAGACGCAATGCTGGCCAGAGATTTAAGGTGCGATGAGCTGCGCCGGTGGTATAAGCTGGAGGGCATTCGATATGACGGCGACCGGCCCTTCGGCCTGACGACTCTCTATCTGGACGCAAGCCGCATCTCCGCACCAAACCCGCGGCAATTCGACCATGAACCGGTCTATCGCTGGATGGAAGGTGCCGCCGATCTGAAAATCGCTGGCGTTTCGCAGGATATTTCAGCTGTCTTATTATCAGAACGCCAAGCGGAGATCTTTGGCGAAACAGCGGGCGCGCCTGCCCTGCAAATAGCGCGCCGCTATTTCGATACCGGCAATCAGATTTTTGAAATCGCCATCACGGTCCATCGCAGCACGGACTTCGTGCACAATATGCGCATCAAGTTTGATACATGACGGGCGCTGCGAGGGTTATTCCGCCGCGGTCTTTGCCCAGGCACCGTTAAGAACACTCTCGGTATCCGCGCCCAGTTTCGGCCCGGCGGCAAGCGCAAGGCGCTTACCATTCACCCGGATAGGATTGGACAAGACATTCAAAGAGCCTGCGTTGGGATGATCGATGGCCGTTACCATCTGCGCTTCGTCCCGCAGGAAGGGACTTGACAACGCTTTGTCCAGCTCATTGATCGGCGCAACCGGAATTTTTGTAGCAAGGTGTTTGAGCCATGTATCGGTGGTATCCGTCTGGAAGCACTCGTCCAGCAGATCCGTCAAGACCGCGCGGTTTTTCAGTCGGTCATCCGCACTCTGAAAGCGCGGGTCTTCGATGAGTGCTTCCAAACCGATGGCGCGCGCGAGAATGGCCCAAAATTTCTGGTGCATACAAGCAATATAAATCCAACCATCCGCCGTTTTTTGAAGCTGGCATGGCACATTGCTAGGGTGGGCCGAGCGCGGCTGGCGCGGGGTCACACTATGCCCATTGAGCGCCCAGGTGCCCTGATAGGCAAGCTGATGAACGGCAACATCGAACAAGGACACGTCTATATCGCACCCCTCGCCGCTTTCCCGTGCTCTATAAATGGCGCCCATGACAGCAAACGCCAGCGTCATGCCCGTCATATAATCGACCATCGACAGACCAAGACGGGTCGGCGGCGCGCCAGGATCCCCCGTCAGCGCCATGAATCCGGCTTCCGCCTGCATCAGAAAATCATAGCCCGGCCAATCCTTGCGGGAATTTTCTCGGCCATAGGCGGAGATGTGACCACAGACCAGACGTTCATTCAGTTTTGACAGGTCTTTATATTCAAGGCCGAGCTTGGCGGGTTGGCTGCCGCGCAGATTGTTGATAACTGCGTCGCAATTCGGGACCAGCGCGTCGAAATCCTCCCGCCCTTGAACGGATTTGATGTCCAAAGCGACGCTTTTCTTGTTGAGATTAAACGCCTGAAAATAGAGGCTGTCATTCTCGCCGAGAGTGTCCGTACCGGTGTGGCGCGCATAATCCCCGCCAGTGGCTGGAACTTCGACCTTGATAACAGTCGCGCCCATAGCAGCAAAGAACATAGACGCATAAGGTCCAGCGCCGAATTGCTCGAAACTGACCAACGTAATTCCGTCCAGAACGCACATTAAGACACCCCCAATCCTCAAATGAGACGCATGACCTTAAGATCGTTAATCTGATTTTTCAATTTAAAAGTTCGAATTAAATACTTGCATAAAAGCCCTGTATCAGGCGCGCAAATTCCTGTTTGAGCGCTTTGCCAGCAATAACGTGCGCAGCTCCTTCCAGCATAAAGCCGCGCGCATTCGGCATTGCCTCCTCAATTGGCTTGGTCGTGCGCAGTCCAGTGACTGCATCCAGCGGTGCATGCACAATCAAAGCTGGAGTTTCCACCGATTTCAATTGATTGAGGACGTCATGCTTCACGCTTGCTTCGACAAAGCGCTGATGGGTCGAGACATTGCCGTTGAGATGATGCCACACCCCGTCCTCGCCCAGCAGTCGTCCAATGTTTTTGTTATAATAATCCTCCTCAAACGATATGATGGAAACGAGACGCTGAAAGGCCAGAAATCCCATAGATTTATGCACATCCAAGAAGAGAGAGAGATGATCTTCAAGATGCCGGTCGACCGTTGCCCAGCCGCCCGTGTTGATCATAGACCGCGCCAGATCCGGACGCTTGATACAAACCAGCTGCGTTAAACAGGCACCCATACCAACCATGCCGAGCATATGGACGTTCGTCAGCTCCAGATGATCTAAAATCGCAATGATATCATCAGCATAGATGTCTAGGCTTGGCTCCAGACCGGTGTCGTCTGTCGAGTCTCCCAGGCCGCGATAATCAAGGATGATCACCTTGTGGCGATCCACCAGCCCCCAAGGCAGGTGGTTGGTTTCTCCATGGCAGAAGCTGCCCCACCCGCCGACACACACCACCGGGTCACCTTCACCGTGGATTTCATAATAGATTTCCGCGTTACCGCGTTTGATCGCAGGCATTAAGGCACCCCCTATTGTTGCGAATAATACCACAATACATTCGAACTTTTTGAATTGCCATGCCTTTTCGGCATCTGACTGGAAAAGAGACCTCCTTAAGCAGCAAAGTCGCAATACCAAGGGGTCTTAGAAAGCTGGGGTTATCAGGAAGGTATTGATGTCGACCCGCGCGTCCGGGTAATCGTTCGGATGCCACGTGCCGCCAATGTCGCTCCGGCGATCAATAATTTTGTATCGAATGCCCAGGCGCTCAAGCTGAACTGCGATCGCAATACCGCTGACGCCCGCTCCTATGATTGTAACCTGCAAATCGCCTGCGTTCCGAGGTGCCCGCTTGGCGCTCCAAGATACGTCTCGGGGGAATTCCTCGAATGCCAGCTCCTCGAAGCCATAGTCCAACTCGGTTTCACTGGGTGGCTTTCCAGTAAATAGAGCCATGAGCTCGCGTGCTTCGGTCTTGCTCGGCCTGAGGTTCCGCGCTTCTACACCCGACAGAAGGTATCGGGCGGCTTTTTCCCGCACCTCTTCATGATGCGTTTCGTCGAGCATGAAGGCCGAAAGCGCCCCACCCCGAATAGGCACCTTCTGCACCTGCATTGCTCTTAAAGAATAATCCCCCGTCTGCTGATAAAGGGCGATCCTCAGCACGTTGAGATTGGACTGCTCCACCGCACGTCGAACAAACGCTTCATTTACACATTCGTTCACGTTTTCCTTTTCTTTGATCATAGTTCCCACCCTTCCGCTTCATCACAAATGCCTCGCCATTGGGCGTAACCCGCATCTGATTCAGAATCGGGAAATCTCTATGATTCTGCGATTTGGTCTGCAGTGGGAGTTTTGACTATCTTAGTTCGAGAGTACCAATCGCTTGTTCATATCCAATAGAATTGGCCGCATGAATAGTTGAGAATGCTGCGGCGACAGGCCGCAATCGTCACGCGACGATAACAGAGCGCCTTGCAGACTTGGTCGCCGAGACAACGTACTGGCCACCACCCGAATGGCATCCACATCTTTACCCGGAGACCGCCCAGAGCCGTGGCCGGGTACGATGAACACACGGCGCTGGCTTTCAGAATCTGACAACTTGCCTGAACTGCCCGCCAGCCGCTTCGTGAATTCAGTTTCCCGAGAAGTCCAAAAAGCAGAGTCTGCTTCGGTGGCTGACGGAGAACAATCCGAAATCCGACGTGGTTGATGCCCAATCCCCTGTCCTGTGGCTGACGCGCGGCAGGGCGGTAGTGCCTGCAGTAGTTCGGCGCGCGCAGGAAGGAGCCGCCCTTGATATGAGCGAGGGCGGGCGTGTCCGGTGCGAGGCATATGGCCTTGGACTGGCCAGACGAACCCAAGGTGGCAATCAGGCCGTAGCCCGCCAAACCCGCCGCACCGGTGCCCGAGAAATGAAAATCAATGCCCGGCCCATCGCCCACCATACACTCGAGATAAAATTCACGTCGGTCCGATTCCGGCCGGCGCCGGCGTCGTCAGTTTCTCCAAGCCCGGCGACGCTTCCTTTTCGCGGTGCGCCAAACGATACAGCGCCGGGAGCACGACCAGGGTCAAGAGCGTCGACGAGACGATGCCGCCGATGACTACGGTGGCCAGGGGGCGCTGCACCTCGGCGCCGACGCCGACGTTAAACGCCATGGGGACGAAGCCGAGGCTGGCCACAAGCGCGGTCATCAGCACCGGGCGCAGGCGGATCAACGCGCCCTCGCGGATCGCGTCTTCCAGCGCCGCGCCCTTGGCCCTGAGCGTGCGGATGAAGGAAACCATGACCACGCCGTTCAGGACCGCGACCCCGGAGAGCGCGATAAAGCCGACGCCGGCAGAGATGGAGAACGGCAGGTCGCGCAGGAACAGCGCAGCGACCCCGCCGGTCAGGGCCAGGGGAACGCCGGTGAAGACGATCGCCGAATCCTTGGCCGAGCCGAACAGCATCATCAGGAGCCCGAAGATGAGCAGCAGCGCCAGCGGCACGACGAGCTGCAGACGGTTCGACGCGGAGATGAGCTGCTCGAAAGAGCCGCCGTAATCGACCCAGTAGCCCGGCGGCACGTCAACGCCACTGCGCACGGCCTGCTCCACCTCGGCCACGAAGGACCCCAGATCGCGGTCGCGCACATTGGCGGTAACGACGACGCGGCGCTTGCCGTTCTCCCGGCTGATCTGATTCGGGCCGATGGTAACCGTGACCTCCGCCACCTCGGACAGGGGTACGAAGGTGAGGCCGGTCTCGTCGCGCGCGCGCAGGCCCGGAGACATCGGGACCGGCAGCCGCCGGATCGCCGGCACACTGTCGCGCAGGCTTTCCGGCAGCCGGACGACGATGTCGAACCGGCGGTCGCCCTCGAACACCTGGCCGACGACCCGGCCACCGATGGAGGCGGAGATGACGTCCTGCACGTCGCCGACGCTCATGCCGTAGCGGGCCAGGGCCTCGCGGTCGGGCGCGATGGACAGGATCGGCAGCCCGGTCACCTGCTCCATGCGCGCATCGGCGGCCCCCGGCACCCGCGCCACGGCCGCCTCCACCGCCTCGCCGAGCTCCAGGAGGGTGTCGAGATCGTCGCCGAAGATCTTGACCGCCAGGTCGCTCCGCACGCCGGCGATGAGCTCGTTGAAGCGCATCTCGATGGGCTGGGTGAACTCGTATTTGTTGCCGGGGATGGCCAGCATGGCCTCTTCGATCTCGGATACGAGCGCCGCCTTGGGCTTGCGCGGGTCGGGCCATTCGCCCCGGTCCTTCATGATGATGAAGGTATCGGCCACGCTGGGCGGCATGGGATCGTTGGCGATGTCCGCGGTGCCGATCTTGGTGAACACCCGGTCGACCTCGGGAAACGTGCGCAGCTTGGCCTCGATCCCGGTCTGCATGTCGATAGCCTGGGTCAGGCTGGTGCCCGGAATGCGCAGGGCGTGCATGGCGATATCGCCCTCGTCGAGCTGCGGCACGAACTCGGCGCCGAGCCGCGTGGCCGCCACGACGGCAAGCCGCCATTTCAGCGCCACACCGAGCAGAGGCCGGTAGAGCGCCTTGGCGCCGGTGATGATGCGCGACTCGCGTTCGGCGACCCGGCCGCCGAGAAAGATCGCCGTGGCCGCGGGCACGAATGTGAGCGACAGCACGAGAGCCGCCAGGAGCGCGGTGACGACGGTGAACGCCATGGGATGGAACATCTTCCCCTCCACGCCGGTGAGCGCGAAGATGGGGATATAGACCACCGTGATGATCAGAACGCCGAACAGGCTCGGCCGGATGACCTCCGCCGTGGCGCGCGCGGCCAGCGCGAACCGCTCGTCTTTTGTCATCAGGCGGCCGAGGCGTTTCTGCTCCTCGCCGAAGCGGCGCAGGCAGTTCTCGATGATGATCACCGCGCCATCGACGATGAGCCCGAAGTCGAGCGCACCGAGGCTCATGAGATTGCCGGACACTCGGTTCTGCACCATGCCGGTCACGGTCATCAGCATCGCCAGCGGGATGACGGCCGCGGTGATGATGGCGGCGCGGAAGTTGCCGAGCAGCAGGAACAGGACCGCGATGACCAGGAGCGCGCCCTCGGTCAGGTTGGTGCGCACGGTGCGGATGGTTTTCTCCACCAGGGTCGTACGGTCGTAGACCGGCCGCACGATGACGCCTGCCGGCAGGCTGTCGTTGATCGTTTCCAGCCGGGCGGCGACGGCCTGCGCGACCGTGCGGCTGTTCTCGCCGATCAGCATAAACACGGTGCCGAGCACCACCTCGGTGCCGTTTTCCGTGGCCGCGCCCGTGCGCAGCTCCTCGCCCAGGAGAACGTCGGCCACATCGCCGATACGGATGGAGACGCCATGCCGCTGGGCGACGATGATACTGCTGAGGTCGTCCAGCGTCTCCGCCTGGCCGGGCACACGCACCAGATACTGCTCGCCCGAGCGTTCGATATAGCCGGCGCCGATATTGGCATTGTTGCGCTCCAAGGCCGCGACGATGTCGGCAAGACCGAGCTGGAAGGCCTCCAGCCGGTGCGGCCACGGCGTGATGTGGAACTGCTTCTGATAGCCGCCGACGGTATTGACATCGGTGACGCCCGGAACGGTGACAAGCTGTGGCCTGACGACCCAGTCGTGCAGGGTGCGCAGATCCGTCGGCGTCCATAGGCTTCCGTCCTCCCTACGGCCGCCGGGCTTGGCCTCCACCGTATACATGAAGATCTCGCCCAGCCCGGTCGCGATCGGGCCCATCTCAGGCGTGATCCCGGGCGGCAGCGCGCTCAAAACGGATTGCAGCCGCTCGGCAACGAGCTGGCGGGCGAGATAGATATCGGTGCCGTCCTCGAAGACCACGGTGACCTGGCTCAGGCCATAGCGGGAGATCGACCGCGTATAATCGAGCCCCGGCAGGCCCGAGATCGCGGTCTCCAGGGGAAAGGTGATCCGCTGTTCGGCCTCCAACGGCGAAAAGCCCGGCGCCTCGGTGTTGATCTGCACCTGCACGTTGGTGATGTCGGGCACCGCATCGATGGGCAGGCGGTTGAAATTGTAGATGCCGAGGCCGGCCAAGCCCAGCACCACCGCAAGCACGAGCCAGCGGTGGCGGATGGCGAAATAAACAATCTTCTCAAGCATGGGTCGGTCCTAAAACGCTATGTGCCGATGCTGAAACATCGGCTGCTTCACATTGAATCTGTCATGGCGAGGCGCGCCGGCGCCGCGGCAATCCCGTGGCCCGCTGTCCTGTTCATTCGCGCCTTTACATCCCTGGTCATTCCCGTTTCTCCACACCGTCATTCCCGCGAAAGCGGGAATCCATGTCACCGACAGACTGGATGCCCGTTTGCACGGGCATGACCGAGATGGTGGCACTGGATTGCTTCCCCCCGCTTTCGCGGGGGTCGCAATAACCATGTGGATCCAGCTCCTAGTGATCGTGGGACGCGCCGGATTTCTCCACGTCCGCCTTGATGAGGAAGCTATTCTCGGTGACGTAGTCCCGGCCCGGCCGGATGCCGCCGAGGACCTCGGTCCATTCGGGCGTTTGCCGGCCGAGCTTCAGCATGCGGACCTCATAGGTCTCGCCGATCCGGGCGAAGACGACGGTGAAATCTCGGAAGCGCTGCAGCGCCGCGGTGCGCACTGCGAGCGGTACCTCCTCGCGGCCGACGACGATGTCGCCGCCCACCGTCATGCCCGGCATCCAGCCCCCGTCAGGATTGGACAGCGGCGCGCGGGCCAGCACGGTCTGGGTTTCCAGCTCCTTGGTCGGCAGGAACGCCGCAATCCGCGTGGTTCCCGTCAGGCGGCCGTCGATAGAGCGGATTTGTACCGGCTGGCCGAGCGCGACCCGGTGCAGATCCTTGGGGAAGACATGGAAGTCGATGCTGAGCCGCGCCGGATCGCCGACCACGAACAGCGCCGCGTTGCCGGCCACGTCGCCGACATTAGTGCGGCCTTCGAGCACGACGCCGTCCATGGGCGAAACGATATCGTAAGCCTGCAGGCTCTCATTGCTTTCCACCCGCGCCAGCCGCTCGCCGGCCGCCACGCCTTCGCCCACCGTCTTGTAGACCGCGACCACTTGGCCGGGGAAGCGGGCCCGGAGCTCCGCCCGCGCGCCCGGCGCCAGATCGACCCGGCCGAGCACGTCGAGCGTCTCCTCGATCATGGCCGGGCCGGCGGGCGCGACCGCAACGCCGGCCGCGCGCGCCATCTCGGCAGCGATGGTGGTGCGGCCCTCGTGGGACTGATAGTCCCAGGCGAACCGGTTGCCACGGTGAGCCGCCGCGACGCGCACGTCGAAGGAGTGCGGCTCGGTGACCACGCCGTCGCCGACGAGGTAGTCGGCCTCGGGCCGGAACCGGAAACGGTCGACCGGGCCGCCGAGGCGTTCCAGCTCGATGGTCAGCTCCACCTGGGCCGGGTCCACCGGCTGGCCGTCGAGAGAGGGGTAGATGCGAAACTGGGGCGGCACGCCGGCTTCGAAGATGGTGATTTCCAGGGCGAACGGGCCGTCGGCGAGCAGCCGCCCGCCATTGGGGCCGCGTTCGTAGTCATCATGGGCCTCCGCTTCGTGACCGTGCCCGTGTGCATGGTCCTGCTCGGCAGCATGGTCGCAGCCGGCAAGGAACGCCAGCATCAGGATGGCCAGGGCATGGGGTGTTTTACGGATCGTCATCGTGAGGTCTCCTCGCCGGAAACGGCGTCGTCGGAAGTCGCCAGCAGACGGTCGAGGGCCGCCTTGGCGAGATGAGAACGTTGCAGGGCCGCGATCTCGCGGGCACGGAGGTCCTGCAGCGCCGTCTGCGCCGCCAGGACCTCCAGATAGGTGAAGGCGCCGCGCCCGTAGCCGGCGCGGGTTTCGTCCAGCGCCTTTAACGCCGTGGGCAGGATACGGTCGCGCAAGGCCGCCGCCTCGGCGCCGGCAGCACCGAGCGTGGCCAGGTGAGCCGCGACCGCGCGTTCCAGCCGCAGGCGTGCATCGCTGGTCTGCCATTGCGCCCGCCGGCGTTCCGCCGCCGCGCGGTCGATGTTGCCGCGATTGACGTCGAACAGCGCCAGCGGCAGGGAGACCGAGACCATGGCGGCGACATCGTTCGTCGCCTCGAGCCGGCGCAGGCCGAGCCCCACGGTCGGATCCTGCTTGGCCCTGGCGCGCTCCAGCGTGAGTGCCGCAGCCGCGCGGTCCACCGCATGGCGCGCCATCAGCAAGTCCGGCGCGTTGTCCAGCCGGTCGCGAACCGCCGCCTCGTCGGCGGCCGGCACGTCAAAGAAACGCGGCCGATCGATGGCGAAGCCGTCTCCGGCCCCACCCCACAGGGCCGCCAGGTTTTGCTTCGCCAAGCCAAGCGCATGGCGTGCCTGTTCCACGTCCGCTTCCGCCTCCAGCGCGCGGGCCAGGACCCGCTGCTCCGCGGCCACCGAATCGCGGGCGCTCCGGACCCGTCGGCGCACGGTCTCTTGCAGCTCGGCGGCAATGCCCGCCCGCCGCTCGGCCGTATCGAGCACGGCGGCGACGGCCATGGCCTCCACATAGGCGCGGCGCGCCTCGAAGCTCACGTCAAGGCGGGTGAGAACCGCTTCGAGCCGTGCCAATTGCCGGTCTGCCTCGGCCAAGCCGACCCGGGCCCCGCGTTTGCCGCCGCGTTCGATACGCTGGTCGATGCCGAGCGTGAACTCGGCCCGGTCGAAGGCGCTGAACGCGCCGGAGCCAACGACGTTCTCGGCTTGTAAGGAAAGTGTCGGATTAGGCCGGAGACGGGCCTGACGCAGCGCGCCACTGGCCGCGCGGACCGCCTCGTCGCCGGCGGAGAGCGAGGGTGCGGCATCGAGCGCGCGCGCGACCGCCTCCTCCATGGTAAGAACGGTCCCACCGTCCTGCGCCCGGGCCTGGAACACCAGGCCACATAGAAATGCGACGGCGCACACCGCGATCATGTTGTGCATACTCAGTCTCTCGGTAAAGGAAACAGACCGCAGCCGAGCCCGGGATGCCCGGGCCGGTGACGGCGAAAATGTGCGAGAGACTTAAGCTAGCGGTGGCGGAACCGGCGGCGGGAGACTGCGTCCGTGATCGCGTCTGGCCCGGATCACGAAGCGATTGCCGTCGGGCACGGCCATTGCCAGCAACACGTCGCCGGAAAGGCAAGTGATATTGTGATAGTCATGGACCGACCCGTGCAGCGCGTCCAATCCGCCGTCATGGTCCGCGCCATCATGCGGCACTCCCGAATCCAGGTCGTGGGGCTCGCTATAGTGATGGGCTACTGCATCGGCATGCGAATCCGCCGCATCCAGAACCGCCACATGGACGAACTGAAGGCTCAAAAACGAGACTACCGCAAAGATGGCCGCAATCCTGCCCATGGCCGACCCGTAATGCCTAACTACACCAGACCACAGCTTATAGCCGCCCGATTCAAGAGAATCCACCGCGACCTTCATCAAGCGCGCTTGGAGGGCCGCAGGGACGACGGCATATGCCTGTTCACCTGCAAGCCAGCCTGCTTCACCCGGTTCTCGATTTGCCTTTTATCCAGATAATGGAGTTTTCTTTTCTTACCGAATGCGCTCGCCCACGGCATCCCAGATTTCAACTTCGCCGTAATCCAATGAGCGCACGCTCTCTTCGATCTTACTCAGGTCCCCGATAACGACCCAGACCAACCTCTCAGGGTCAAGCATATCCTTAGCGGTTTGACGAACTTGATCAAGGGTCACAGCAGCGAACCGCTCCCACGTAGATTGTATAAGCCCGATGGTGCGGGACGGCGAAAACAGCATTTGCCCATTTGGCAAGAATTCGCTTGACGAAATACCTGAGAATTTTGCCGTACTGGGCTTTTTCCCGCGCAGCGACGTATCGCGTATATGGCTGCAATAACGCGATGGACCGATCTGGAAGGCCGATGCAGAGAGCTAATCCGGTCGGAGAAGGCGTCAAGACTGGCCCAAATGCTGTGAATTTTGGGGAGATCGATTCACCGTTTCGCCCGAAATCCACGACGGATTTTATTCCGACGACAAGACACCCCTCAGCCGCAGTTTTTTCCAATGAAATCAATTATTTACCTTCCAGATTCGATTCCGCTCCGGCATCATGAATTTTCAACGAATCAATGGCTTAGGAAAGCGCGCAGATTACTGCACCGCAGCAGATGTCCCTGTAGCAACCAGTTGAAAAGAGGCTGGAGGACGGTGCGTGGGCAGACGATGTTGCTTGTCATCTGTTGCCCATTGAACAGCAAATGCCCATGGCCGTGTTCTTTAGTTAGTTAGACATTCACTGAAATCTGCAGTCCTAAATGGACAGAGAACGACAACGGTCGAATGACGGGCCGTCGAAACTCAATAGAATAGCACCCCTACACACTCACATCGGCTCCCAGCCGTCATTACACTCAACCAAGTTGGCGTAAACGGGTGCTGCGAGCGACGGGTCATCGGCAGTGAGCGTGCCTGCGAAGTTACCTTTCGTTACCGTGAAGGCTCCCATCGCGAGTCCTGTTCGGGAATTGGCCAGATACTGCACAACCCGTAAGAAGAGCGCCTCCGGCGATGGCTCGCCGGAGGCCAGGTCAGGCACCAGAAGATGGGCTTATCGGATAGGGTCGCCATAGGCGTCCCAAACTTCGACCGCGCCATAGTCGAGCGCGCGAACGCCCGCCTCGATCTTGGCCAGGTCGCCGACGATGACCCAGGTCAGCTTGCCCGGATCGATCAGCTCCTTCGCCGTTGCGTTGACTTGCTCCAGCGTGACGGCGCGGATGCGCGACGCAGCGCTTTCGGCATGATCGAGGGGCAGACCGAACCGGGCCGACCGCGACATGCTGGAAAGAAACGTGAATCCGGTCGAGAAGGATCCGGGAAGCGAGCGGGTGCGGTTTTCGAAGACGCGCTCCAATTCCGACGCGGTCGCCGGGCGGCTTGAGACGAACTCGGCATATTCCTTCATGATCTCCGCCATGCTTTCGGTGGTCTTGTCGGTCTGAACGCTGCCGGAAACCGCAAGCGTCTGATCCCCGCTCGGGTTCGACTGCAGCCTGGACCGCATGCCGTAGGACCAGCCCTTGTCCTCCCTCAGGTTCATATTGATCCGCGCCTCGAAGCCGCCGCCGAAGATCCTGTTCATGATATCGAGCGTGGTCGCCGCCTCAGCATCGAAGCCGGGCAGAGTGAGCCCGGCGACGATCGTGCTCTGAACCGCATTCGGCTGGTTGACCAGGATAACCCGCGGTGTGGCATCCTGGGCCTTTCCGACGGCGCGCAGCCGCGAGGCGCTTTTCGCCTTCCACTTGCCGAAGGCCTTCTCGAGCGCCGCTTCGGCGTCATCCAACTCAAGGCTGCCCACGAGATAGACGGTCATATTCTCCGGCGCGATCTCGCGGGCGTGAAAGGCGATCAGGTCATCGCGGGAAATGCTGGACACCATCTCCTTGGTCCGGATTTTGCCCAAGGGGCCTGCTGGATCATAGACCGCGCGGTCGAAATAGTCGGATGCGTTCCGGGCCGGGTTGGTCTCGCGTCCGGCGATCGTGACCAGCCATTTGTTCCGTTCCTTCTCCAGCTCCTCTACCGGGAAAGACGGGTTCTGCACCATCTCGGCGGCAATCTTCAGCGACTCCGCAAAATGCGGCGTCAGGATCGTGTAGTTGATGAAGCTGGCCTCGCGCCCGGCGCGGATCCCGGGCCGCATGGCGATCTCATCCATTTCCGTCGCGAGTTCGGAGGCCGAGTATTTTTTAGTGCCCGAATTGAGCAAGTCGAAAACGGCCCCTGCCACGCCGACCTTGCCGTCCGTATCGGCGTTCCGGCCGGTGGCGAACTCGATACCGACATTGACCAGCGGCAGCGACCCGTGCTTGGCGAACACGAGCTTGGCGCCGTTGGAAAGCACGCGGGTCTCGATCTCGGGAAAGCTGAAATCCGACACATTGCCGACCGCCGGAATCTTCGACCGGTCAACGGTCGGTTCCGCCGAGGTCAGCGCAGGAAAGGGCAGAACGGTCAGCTCGTAGTAGCCGCGGGTCAGCCACTCTTCCGCCACGCTGCGCACCTCCGCCGCCGTGGCCGCATTCAGCCAGCCGAGCTCTTTCTTGTA
>JAKSBY010000429.1 GCA_022360855.1 Sphingomonadales bacterium
ACGCTGTCGAAATAGACGCTGTCGGTCGTGTAGAATGGCGGGTTGTGGCGGCTGGGATCCCCGGTGCCGGGCGCCTCTACCTTTATAACGTCTGCCCCGAGCGAGCCCAGGAGGTTCGCCGCCCATGGGCCGGGCAGCAGGCGGCTGAAATCAGCCACCCGGATGCCGGCCAGAGGTCCGCCGGCGGTCATCCCGGCCTCCCGGCCCGGGTAAAAAGGGGCAGCGCCACATCCCCGGCATCCGGGTCGGTAACCAGGCGAACGCTCTGCCCGATGCCGAGCGCCTCGATATCGCACCGTACGATGTTCGTGAGCAGGGTCATGCCCTCGTCAAGCGCGACATAGGCGACGCAATAGGGAGTTTCGACATTGCGAACGACGGAGAAGGAATAGATGGTGCCCCATCCGCCGGCTTCACGCATGTCAACGGAGTCCGAGAAGCAGTGCGGGCAGAAGGGGCGCGGGTAATAGTGAAAGCTCCCGCAGTCGGCACAGTGGCCGAGCAGGAGCACGCCCCTGGCGGCCGCCTCGAAAAACGGCCGCGTCTCGGCTGTCACGATCAGCTCATGGCCGCTATGGGCTGAAACCCGATGGGCGCCGCTGATCCCGGTCATGCGTCCGCGCTCCCCAGAATGACCGTCGCGCTCCCCATGCGCGAGCCCAGCGAGCCTCCCGTCGCATGGGCCAGGGCGAGGGTGCAGCCGGGCACCTGTACCTCGGGATGGGCTTCGCCGCGAATCTGCCGGACGGCCTCGATGACCTTGGTAATGCCGCCTCTGTTGGCGGGATGATTGTTGCACAAGCCGCCGCCATCGGTATTGAGCGGCAGCGCGCCGACGCCGGAGATGAGGTTGCCGTCTGCGACGAACCTGCCGCCTTCCCCCTTTTCGCAAAATCCCAGGTCTTCGAGCGTCTCGAGCACGGTTATGGTGAAGGAGTCGTAGACGGAGGCATACTGAATATCGGCCGGCGCCACCCCGGCCTCGGCGAACGCGGCCGGGCCGCTGACCCGCGCGCCGGTAAAGGTGAGATCGACCCTGCCGCCATCGAGATGCTTCACGGTTTCGCCCGTCCCCAGCACCTTGACCGTCGTCCGCTCCAGCGAGCTGGCAACCTCGGCACTCACCAGGACGAGCGCACCGCCGCCGTCGGTCATGACGCAGCAGTCCAGGCGGTGCAGCGGGTCGGCGACCATCGGAGAGGCGATGACTTCCTCGACCGTAACCACCTTGCGCAGCTTTGCGAATTCATTGTGCTGGGCGTGGTGCGACGCAGCTACCTTGATCCAGGCGAGCTGTTCGCCGGTGGTGCCGTATTCATGCATATGGCGGCGCGCGGCCATGGCATACATGGCCACGGTGGTCGCGCGGTACGGCGCCTCGAAGCCGCGCCCGGGCGTGTCATCTGGCCAATAGCTTGGCGGCGCCAGCCCCTCCTTCATGTCTGCCACCAGCCGGCCGGCCAAGGTGATCAGCGCCACATGGCAATGCCCGGCCGCGATCGCCTGCGCCGCATGGTTGACGTGATTGATGTAGGAGGAGCCGCCGGTCTCGGTGCTGTCGATATGCTTCAGCTTCAGCCCGAGATACTCGGCCATGTCCACGCCGCCCAGGCCGGGCGCATCTCCGCCGCAGAAAAACCCGTCCACCTCGGCCATGCCGAGGCCCGCATCTGCCAGCGCGCCTCTGGCGACCTCCGCATGCAGCTCGGGCGTAGTTTTACCGAGCGCCAACCGGCAGGGGTGTTCGAATGCGCCGGCGATATGAGCCTTCCCGCGAATGCTCACGAAGTCCGCCCGACCAGCTCGGCGAAGGAGACGTCCTTGTCGACGCGGATCTCCGGCGGCAGCCCCAAGACCCGCTCGGCGACGATGTTCTTGAGGATCTCGTCGGTGCCGCCGGCCAACCGCATGCCGGCCGCCCAAAGGTAGTAGTGCGGGAAAACGCCTTTCATCATCGTATGCTCGCGCTCGGTTATAAGGCCGCCCATCTCCTGGATATCCATCGCGAAGCTGGCGAGGTCCTGCATCTTTTTCGCGACCACGATCTTCGAGATGGAGTTCTCCGGCCCCGGCGTCTGCCCCCGCGAGAGCGCCGTCATGATGCGGTAGCGCGTGTATTTCAGGCCCTGGGACTGAACATACCAGTCGGCCAGCCTGTCCCGCACCGCCGGGTCGTCGATGGCCGGTCCATCCTCGAATTGGATGGCCTGGGCCAGGCTCACGAGGTCCGGCCAATCGGTACCGCCAAGCTCGCCCACCGCCAGCCGTTCGTGCATCAATGTGGTGAGCGCCGCCTTCCAGCCGCCGCCCACCTCCCCGAGGCGCTGGCTGTCCGGCACCCGCACATCGGAGAAGTAGACCTCGTTGAACTCGGACAGGCCCGGCGCCTGGCGCAGCGGCCGCACATCGATGCCGGGGCTTTTCATATCCAGCCAAAACGCCGTCAGCCCCTTGTGTTTCGGCACCGACGGGTCGGTGCGGACGACGACCATGCCATAGTCCGAATAATGAGCCCCGGAGGTCCATACCTTCTGGCCGTTGATAATCCAGTCGTCGCCATCGCGCTCGGCACGCGTCCGTACGCCGGCCAGGTCTGACCCGGCGGCCGGCTCCGAAAACAACTGGCACCAGATCTCTTCGCCCCGCAATGCCGGCCCAACAAAGCGCTGGCAGGTTTCCTCATCGGCGTACTGCATGACCGTGGGGACGATCATGCCGAGGCCGATGCCGAAGAACATGCCGCTCGGCACGCTGTATTTCGCCTCTTCCTGACTGTAGATGACCTGCTGCATGGCCGTGCCGCCGCGCCCGCCCCACTTTTCGGGCCAGGTGATCTGCGCAAAGCGGTTTTCCGCCTTTGTCTTCTGCCACGCCCGCGCCGCCTTCAGCTTTTCCGCTTCGCTGCGCGCATCAAACCGGTCGAAGCGGTTTTTGGCGGCGGTTTTCAGGGTCGCATGCGCTTGCAGGAATGCCACCGCCTCGGCGCGGAATGCCGCTTCTTCGGGCGTATCGTTGAAGTCCACTTTCTAACACTCCGTCTATAGGGCCGATCAGGCGGCCTGCCGCTCGAGCGCGGAGACCAGCCGTTGCTTCCAATAGCCCTCGCTGCCCAAGACCAGGGCGAGGTGCTTGGCCCGGCGCGCATAGAGGTGGCAGTCGACCTCCCAGGTGAATCCCATGCCGCCGTGGATATGAAGGCTTTCCTCCGCGGCGAATTTGTAGGCCTGGATCGCCGAGATCCGCGCGGCGGCGGCGGCAAGCGGAAGCTCCGGGGCATCCGTCGAAAGCGCCCAGGCGCCGTAATAGGCGTTGGAGCGCGCCAGCACGTTCTTGGTGTACATGTCCGCCATCTTGTGCTTGAGCGCCTGATAGGAGCCGATCGGCCGGCCGAAGGCGTGGCGCTCCAGCGCATAGGCCCTGGCCGTCTCCAAGCACTGCTCGGCACCGCCAATCTGCTCGAAGGCAACCATGACCGCCGCCCGCTCGAAGAGGCGATGCAGCGTTGCCCAGCCATCACCGGCTTCGGCCAATATCTCGGCGGGCGCCTCCTCGAAGG
>JAKSBY010000257.1 GCA_022360855.1 Sphingomonadales bacterium
AATGGCGGCGAGGTTTCGCCCAATCGAACCACCAGTGATACATTTCGGGTTTCCGCAGGCTTCGAAGGCACCATCGACGACAACTGGTTCTGGGAAATCAACTATACCCGCGGCATCAACGATTTCAGCGTGCGCACCAGGGATACCTTGGCCGTCGAATTCCAGAACGCGCTGAACGGCCTCGGCGGACCCAATTGCGACGTGCTGAACGGCACGCCGGGCGTGGGCGATTGCATGTTCTTCAACCCCTTCGCCACGTCCTTTGGTCCGATCCCCAACGATCCGTCGGTGATCGAGGCCTTTACCGGTGAGCAGGTGGCCGATGTGGATTCCGACCTGACCGTTATCGATGCCTTACTCACTGGCGATGTCGCCGATCTACCGGCGGGTCCCTTGGGCATCGCGGTCGGCTTCCAGTATCGCGACGAACGCTTCGCGCGCGATTTCGATTCCGCGTCGAATCAGGACCGTTTCGCGTTCCTGGTCGGCAACCCGGACACGGTGGGCACGCGCGACTCCGTCGCCTTCTTCGCCGAGCTTGCGATTCCGGTTCTCGAGAATCTGGACCTGCAGGCGGCCCTGCGCTACGAGGACTACGGCGGCGCTATCGGCGATACCCTGGATCCCAAGATCGCGTTGCTGTTTCGGCCCACGGACTGGCTGACCATGCGGGGCTCATGGGGCACGTCGTTCCGTGCGCCCTCGATCTTCCAGCAAACCGGCACCGATACGTCACTGCAACAAGTCTCCGACCCGATCACCGGCGGCACCTTCTTTGCGGCCGTGCGTACGACGGGGAACCCCGACCTCTTGCCGGAGGAATCCACGGCGTGGAATTTCGGCATTACGGCGGAGCCGACGCCGGGCCTTGAGATCAATATCGACTACTGGCGTTTCGACTTCACCGATGTGATCATTCAGGAGAATTTCCAGGCGATTCTGAACGCCTTCCCGCAGGATCCGACACGGGTCATCCGTGCCGGCAACCCGCTCGTCGGGCCGGTTATCCAGATCAACACGAATTTCGACAATGCCAGCTCGGTGGAGACCGACGGTATCGACTTCTCGGTCAAATACACTGTCGAGACCGGCAATCTCGGGACCTTCATACCGGGCATCGAGGGTACCTATATCCTCAACTATGATCTGGTGGACCCGCAAGCCGGTGCCGTGGATGGCGCGGGCAGCCGCAACTTCAGCAATTTCGGCACGTCGGCTCCGGAGTGGCGCTTCAATCTTAGCCTGTTGTGGTTCCTGAATGAGATTTCGGGGAACATCTTCGTGCGCTACATCGACGGCTACGACGACGACCAGGTGATCAGCGGAGTCGAGAATGGCGTTGTCGACAGCCATTTGACCGTCGACGCCCAACTCAATTTCGACATCGGCGCGTGGGT
>JAKSBY010000468.1 GCA_022360855.1 Sphingomonadales bacterium
AATACTTGGCGACGGTCTCGCCCTGGCCGTTGAGCGTGGTGACCGCCTCGATCTTCTGGTTTACGAGATCGGTCACGGCGTTGATGGAGATCGTGCCGGCAATCTCCGACAGATCCACCGTCACCACGTCGGTCTCGCCGAGCTTGGTCAGGGTGATCGTGAAGGTCTCGGTGCCCGTGAGCCCGGCCAGCGCATCGTCCCGGTTGCCGGTCTGGATGACTTTGCCGGTCAGGTCGAAGGCTTCCTTGCCGAGCGCCGCCTCGCTTTCGATGCGGTTGAGCTTGTCGCCCAGAAACAGGTCCAGCTTGTCGAGCTCGGCGTCGGTCAGAAACTCCCGGACCTCGGCAAAGCCCTCCTGGAATTTCTCGTCAAGCCGCCCGAGCGAGGCCTCCAACGTGTCTTCCTCGGAGGCGTATTGCGCGAGCGCCTGCAGATGCCCGAGCGCCTGAAACAGGGCGAACAGGGTGCGGCTGTCCGGGTCGTCGCCAGCGCGTTCCACGGCATCGCTCTCAAGGTCGATGAACTTGTCGAGCGCACGGACCTCGTTGACACGCCGGTTGAGTGTTTCGGGCTCCGACGGGACCTGCCACGGCGGGATGACCGCTGGGCCCCGGTCCTGGGGGTTGACCAGGGTCGGGTCGTTGATGCCGCCGTTTCTGAGTGCAATCTTGGCATTGAAGTCGAGCGCCAAGAGGCTGGTGTCGAACTGCACCAGCTGAAAGCTCGATTGCTGCCCGGTGCCGACCGGAAGGAACGCCACTGAAACCTCACGCCAAACGCGCCGCGCCACTGCCGCGGCACACAACTCCAGCCTCGAGAATAGCGGCCCATGTGTTAACGAAGCTTTAGGGTGCTTAAGGCGTTGCCCGCTTGCTTCGCACCAGCGCAGCGACTACATAGCGGGCGCGGCTTCAGGCAATGCGAGATTGATGATGAACAGCGGCAACCCGGTAGACGGCTTCATCCTGACGATTCTCGAGCTGATCGACCTCATCATCAATATCTTTCAGGTTATCATCTTCGTCTGGTGGATTCTCTGGCTGCTGCTCGCCTTCAACGTCATCCGGGGATACAACCCTACCTTGGCCGGGATCATGGGCGCGCTCGACCGCTTCCTTCAACCTTTCCTGACGCCGATTCGCCGCCGGCTGCCGAATTTCGGCGGGCTGGATCTGTCGCCCGTCGTCCTGCTCTTGCTGCTCTGGTTCGCACAGGCGATCCTCTGGCGGGTCATCGCGCCGATCGTGCTTTAACGGCAAAGCTTGATTCCGGCCCTGAAGCGCCCTAAAGGGCGCACATGACCACCGAACTCCTCAACATCTTCGTCCCCGCCTTCGTGACCCTGTTCGTGGTCATCGACCCCGTGGGCATGGCGCCAATCTTCGCCATCATGACCGATGGCGGCGGCGAAAAATACCGCCGCCGCATGGCGATCCGCGGCTCCTTGTTCGGCGCACTGATCCTGATTTTTTTCGGGCTCTTCGGACGGCCGTTTCTCGACGCGCTTGGCATTTCCATGGACGCGTTCCGCATCGCCGGCGGCTTCATGCTGTTTGTCGTCGCTTTCGAGATGGTGTTCGAAAAGCGTGTCGAGCGCCGCGAGAAAGCGGCCAACCGCATGGCCGAGGAACAGTCCGACGATGAGGACATCTCGGTCTTCCCCGTGGCCATCCCCATGCTCGCCGGACCCGGCGCCATCACCTCGGTGCTGCTCTTGATCTCGAGCCACCAGGGAGATCACGCGGGCCAGGGCGCGGTCTATGCCGCCATCCTCGCCGTATTCGCCATCACGCTGGTGCTGTTCATCGCCGCCGGCGCCATCGTGCGCATGATGGGCAAGACCGCCTCGGCCCTGATCTCCCGCGTCCTCGGCGTCGTCGTCGCCGCCTTGGCCACGCAATATATTCTCGACGGGCTGGCGGGCGTGTTGGGGTGAGTTAGTCGACGCATGCAAGTGGCTGATTCTCTTATAATAATTCCAATAAAAACAATTAAGATCAATCGATTGATCTTAATTGTTTTTTCTGCTATAAGTTAAGATCAATCGATTGATCTTAATAATATGCGTGAGATAACTGACACCGAAATTCAGAATCGACTCAGGCTCGATAACCCTTGGTGGAATGACCCAAAAAAAGGGGAGTCAGGCTATGCGCACCGTCGCGCCTACTTCGAGACATTTTGTGAACGATTGACGATGTTTGACGTTCGACGCGCCGTGGTCCTGATGGGACCTCGAAGAGTCGGCAAGACGGTCATGATTCGCCAAGTCATCGAACAGCTAATACAGGATAATTACGACTCCCGAACGATACTCTATGCCTCGCTTGATCAGCCCGTCTACTCAGGTATCTGGCTGGAGAAGCTGCTCGATCTATTCAGAGAAATCCACGGCCATTCCCGTGATGATCGGCTTTTCGTTTTCTTCGATGAAATCCAGTACCTGAAGGACTGGGAAATCCACCTGAAAGTGGTGGTAGACTCATATCCGAACATCCGTTTTGTCGCTTCCGGCTCGGCCGCGGCAGCGCTTAAGTTGAAAAGCCGCGAATCCGGCGCCGGACGTTTTAGCGACTTTCTGCTGCCGCCCCTAACATTTTGGGAGTTTTGTAACTTCCAAGGGCTGACGGAAGAGTCACTTGAGCAAGGTGACATGATTCGTCTCAACCCTCTGAATGAGGCCTTTATTGATTACGTCAATTTTGGCGGATTTCCAGAGGTGGTCATTCGGACCGACGGATCGCAAAACTTTGCGAGTCTTGTCGGCGAGGATGTCGTAGACCGAGTGTTGTTGCGGGATTTGCCCAGCCTTTATGGCATCTCGAATCCTCAAGAACTCAACCGGCTTTTCGTCACGCTGGCATACAATACAGCCGAGGAGGTCAATCTTGAATCGCTTAGCCAACATTCGCATGTCGCCAAAAATACGATCAAGCGCTATTTGGAATATCTTGAGGCAGCATTTCTGATCCGCAGACTTCACCGAGTGGATCAGCACGTTAAGCACTTTCAAAGAGCCGTCACATTTAAGGTCTACCTCACGAATTCGTCTTTGAGAACGGCACTTTTCGGCCCCGTCGGCGAAGACGACCCGGCCTTTGGCCGGCTGGCGGAAACCGCCTATTTCGGCCAACTCGCTCAATCTTACGCATTCGGGCAGTACTTTTACGCACGCTGGAAAAAGCGTTCCGCCGAAGTGGACTTCGTACGTTTGGACCCTAGCTTCCGAGAGCCTGTAGTCGTCGCAGAAATCAAATGGAGCGACCACCATTTTGAAAGACCGGAAGAACTAGCGGGTTTAAACGGCTTTCTTGAGGCAAATCCAAAACTGCAGAAGCAAGACCGCTCCGTCTATGCATTCACAAAAACCGCAGTCGGATTCCACAAGATTGCAAACGTCGATGTGCTGTTTTTTCCGCTGAGCTTGGCCTGTTACTTACAGAGCAAAATCGAAGTCGTCGACTTCCTGAAACGAGGGGTTCATCCACTCTCAGACTTGACCAAATGGGCGTCTAGATTAAGATCATCGAATTGATCTTAATTGAAGAACATCCGTAAGGCCTTAATTTATAAAGGATTTTAAGCACCCCATATCTACTCATAACTCGGCGGTTCGGTGACCTTGCCGCGCTGTTTGAGGAGTTGCAGGCGCAAGGCCTGGAGCTTGATGAAGCCCTCGGCGTCGCGTTGGTCGTAGACCGAGTCTTCCTCGAAGGTGACGTGCTCCATGGAGTACAGGCTGTTCGGGCTTTTGCGCCCGACGACGGTAACCGAGCCCTTGTAGAGCTTGACGCGCACCGTGCCCGTCACCGCCTCCTGGCTCTTGTCGATGGCCGCCTGCAGCATCTCCCGCTCGGGCGCGAACCAGAAGCCGTTATAGATGAGTTCCGCATAGCGCGGCATCAGCTCGTCCTTGAGGTGCATGGCGCCTTTGTCCAGCGTAATGCTCTCAATGCCGCGATGGGCAGCGAGCAGCACGGTGCCGCCCGGCGTCTCGTAGATGCCGCGGGACTTCATGCCGACGAAGCGGTTCTCCAGAAGGTCGAGCCGGCCGATGCCGTTGGCGCCGCCGAGCTCGTTGAGGCGCGTCAGAAGCGCCGCCGGCGTGAGCCGCGCGCCGTCGATGGCGACCGCATCGCCGCGCTCGAAGTCGATCTCGATATAGGTCGGTGTGTCCGGAGCCTCTTCAGGCGCGACGGAGCGGGAATAGACATAGTCCTCCGCCTCCACCCAGGGGTCTTCCAGCGCCTTGCCCTCGCAGGAGGTGTGCAGCAGGTTGGCGTCCACCGAGAACGGCGCCTCGCCGCGCTTGTCCTTGGGGATCGAGATCTGGTGCTGCTCGGCGAATTCGATCAGCTTGCTGCGCGAGCCCAAATCCCACTCGCGCCAGGGGGCGATCACCTTGATCTCGGGATTGAGCGCGTAGTAGCCGAGCTCGAAACGCACCTGGTCGTTGCCCTTGCCGGTGGCGCCGTGGCAAACCGCATCGGCGCCGACCTCTTTGGCGATCTCGATCTGCCGCTTGGCGATCAGCGGCCGCGCGATGGAGGTGCCCAACAGATAGAGCCCCTCGTAAAGTGCATTGGCGCGAAACATGGGGAACACATAGTCGCGGACGAACTCCTCGCGCAGGTCCTCGATGAAGATCTCCTTCACGCCCAGAAGCTCGGCCTTCTTGCGCGCCGGCTCCAGCTCCTCGCCCTGGCCGAGGTCGGCGGTGAAGGTGACCACCTCGCAGCCATACGTCACCTCAAGCCATTTCAGGATCACCGAGGTATCGAGCCCGCCGGAATAGGCGAGCACGACTTTCTTGATTTCCGTCGACATGTTGGGTCGCCCCCGTATTCGCGCTCTGGGTTTGCGGCGGCGCAGTATAGAGCGGCGCCGGGGCCGGTCAATCGGAGTTATCGGTAACGGAACCAGCCGGTGATGGAGTAGCGCTTGCCGCCCGCATAGGGCGCCACGTAGCTGACATAGTGATCAAACGGCACGGCGAGAAGATTGAGCGCATTGAAGCTCGGCACGAGCCCGCCGGAGACATGGCCGTCGGCATCGACGAATTCCAGGAGCCCGCCCCAGTCGGGCCGCCAGCGCGGCGTGAAGTTGAAGATATAGGCGCAGCGGCGGCTCTTGCCCTCCACGTCGTCATTGTGGCGGGTCAGGAAATGGCCGGGGCCGTAGAGGGTTGCCTGACTGTCCGCATAGGCGATGTCGTCGAAGCCGGTGACGGCGCGGACGAAGTCCAGCATCGGCTCGGAATTGATGAACTCGTGCACGGTGTGCAGATAATGACCGGGATCGTTGCCGTCACGATAGGAATCGTACATCGGGTAGGAATGGTAGAGATACTGGAAGCCGTCCCGCGCACCCTGGTTCACATGCGCCATAATGGTCGCCTCCTGCTTGGGGCTCATGGCGGCGAGCTGGTTGGGGCGCAGATCGTGGTGTTTGAGGCCTTCGTTGAAGACCAGGTTCCAGGTCACCTCGCTCTCTAGACATTCGAGAATGCGTTGGGCGGATTCATACGCAAGCACGTCGCGGATATGTACGCGGCGGTCGCGGCCGAAGCTCTCTCGGCAGGCCTCCTGGTCCAACTCAGGATTCAGGCGGACAGAGATTTCGGGCTTGCGCCGGGATTTTGTCGATTTCGCCATCGCTGCCGGTTCCTCCGTCCTGCGGTTTTGTGTAGAGAGGAGTCGCGGTCGAAATCAACCCACCTTTGGAGCAGAAGCGGTGGCGATACAATCGAAGCACGTCGAATACCGGGACGGCGATACGGTGCTTGAGGGCTGTCTGGCCTGGGACGATGCGGTTCAAGGCGAGCGGCCTTGTGTGCTGGTTTCCCATGCCTGGGCCGG
>JAKSBY010000727.1 GCA_022360855.1 Sphingomonadales bacterium
GAGTGAGATGAGCTTCGTAGTCGAAGGCACCGGGATTGGCAAAACCATGGGGAGCTTGCAGGCGTATGCGCCACTGCCAGCGCTGCCCGGCACGGGGCATTTCTTCACCATAGTAACTCAGCAGCACTCGCCGTGGCGCGAATCCGGCATCGGACCAATGGATATCAAATGCGAAGCGCCACAATTCATCCCGTTGTTGTGGTAAGTCACTAATGACACCCTGCACCAGCATGTCGGTACCGGCCAGGGATTGAGGCAATCGATCCCTTAATCGTTGCTCGGCCCATTGCCCGTGCCAAAGACATCCCAGGTAGAAACACCACAGCAGCCACCCTGCCAGCCGTACCTGTGTTCGTGAGTGCAGCAGCAAAGGGAACGATAATAAGGTCAGTACTGACAACAACGGCCATACCCGGTCCGGTTGCTGCATGAAGGTAGCGATGACAATGCCCAGACAGTAGGCACAGAGTGACAGGCGCACGGCTCATCCTTGTCCGCAAACGGAAGGCTTCTGGTAAATGTAGTCAGCTCTGCCGGGAAACGCGAGCGAGAGGATTATTCCGTGCGTAAGGCCTCGGCGGGTTGTACCGCGGCGGCACGCCGTGCCGGGTAAATGGTTGCCAGTATGCACAGCAACATGACCCCGATAACCACACCGAGCACATCGATGGCGCTCAGTTCTGAGGGAAGAAAATCCAGGGGATACACTTCGGCATTGAGTAGCTGGATAGAAAAGCTCTGCTCGATGAAGCGAGCCAGATTGGTGACCTGGAGCGAACCGATAATGCCCAACACCACGCCGATGGCGATTCCGATAGCTCCGATTAAACAACCCTGCCAGAGAAAAATTTTGCTGATGGTATTTGGCGACGATCCCATAGTACGTAGTATGGCGATATCCCCGCGTTTATCCCTGACGATCATGATCAGGCTGACTACCAGGTTAAACGCCGCCACCGCGATCAATAGCCATAACAAGAATCCTACGATGCTACGGGAGAAGCGGATGTTTTCATATACGGCGCCGTAGCGGCTGGTCCAGCTTGTGGCCTGGACACCACCGGGCATCTCATCCAGCAACGCAGTGTGTACCGAATCGGCCTGCAACACGTCGGTAGTGGCTACCTGCAAAGTGTTATGGGGCGTACGCAGGCGAAACAGCGCCCGGGCGGCAGACAGGTTTATGATTGCCAGGTCGTTGTCCAGTTCCCGGGTCCCGACCCGAAAGATCGCCACCACCCGGAACTGACGAAAGGTCGCCAGTGGCGTTAGTGGATTGAGAGAAATACTGGGGGAAAACAGATCGACACTGTCACCCACGCTCACAGCCAGTGACTCCGCCAGTCCCGCCCCCAGGGTGACGCCCCAACGTTCACCGGCCAGATCTGCCAGGCTTCCTGAATCGATAAAGCGCTCCAGCGCCTCCCGGTTGATGGCGCTGTCAATATCGATGCCATTGATTATGATGCCGCGACTGCCCGCCTCTGTCGCCGCCACCCCGGCATACTCGATGGCCGGCGATACCGCCGCCACGCCCGGCTGCGCCGTGGAAATACTCTCGATTTCTTCCCAGGCCGCCAATGACAGGTTCGCGTCACTGCTCAGAGTAATGTGGGGCACGATACCCAGGATGTTCTCGCGCATTTCCCGGTCGAAGCCATTCATTACCGACAACACCGTGATGAGGATGGCAATACCCAGGGCCAGTCCGCCGATGGAAATAGCGGAGATAAAAGACACCAGGTGGCTGCGCTTGCCGGCGCTGATATAGCGCAGGGCCACGATGCGCGGCAGCGATACCGGCTTAGCCATCTTCCTGAAGCCTGCCGTCGGCCAGGGTAAGGCGCCGCGTCATGGAGGCGGCCAGGGCCTCATCGTGGGTGACCACGATAAAACTGATGGCCAGTTCCCGATTGAGCTGCGCCATCAGGGCCTGGATCTCCTCCGCGGTACGGCGGTCCAGGTTACCGGTGGGTTCGTCCAGTAATACGCAACGGGGTTCGGTCACCAGCGCCCGGGCAATGGCCACACGCTGACGCTCGCCGCCGGACAGTTCCGCCGGTTTATGTTCCAGGCGGTCGCTCAGGCCCACCCGGCCCAGCATGGCCGCCGATCGGGTCTTGGCCTCCGCCACACTGCTGCCGCCGATTAGCAAGGGCATGCAGACGTTTTCCAGGGCGCTGAATTCACCCAGCAGGTGGTGAAATTGATACACGAAACCCAGATAACGGTTACGCAGGTGACCCCGTTCACTCTCGTTCACCTCAGCCAGGTTTTTCCCGGCAACCCAGACACTGCCCGAGGTAGGCAGATCCAGACCTCCTAACAGGTTTAACAGGGTGGTTTTGCCGGAACCGGAACTGCCCACAACCGCCACCTGTTCCCCGGCGCGAATAGTGAGATCGATACCATCCAGCACTCTCACGTCCTGGGGGCCCTGGGTATAGGTCTTGCCCAGGTCGCGGCACTCTATGACGGCTTCCTGCTCATTCATATCGCAGTACTTCCGCCGGCTGCACCCGGCTCGCCCGATAAGCCGGATACAGTGTCGCCAGGAAACTGATCAACAGAGCCGCCAGGCAGATGAGCAATACCTCTCCGCCGTCGGTCTGGGTCTGCAGATGGGAGATCAGGTAGACGTTGCCGTCCTGTATGACAGAGTTGATCATGCGCTCAAGCCATAGACTGATGCTGGAAACGTTTGTCGCCAGCCACAAACCGAGCATGGCACCTAACACTGTTCCTATGATACCGGCAATCATGCCC
>JAKSBY010000592.1 GCA_022360855.1 Sphingomonadales bacterium
AACCCGCCGCCCTCGCTCGGCGGACCCCTGATCCTTTTCACGCTGGCGCTGTTGGACCGACACAGGGAGATGCTCGAGGGCCCGCTGAGCGCCACGACGATCGGGCTCATCGCCGGCGCGCTCCGGCAAACGGCCGCGGCGAGAAAGGCGAGCGGGCTCGACCACGAAGCGACCGATGCGGCAGCCGCCAAACTGTTCGAAGAGGCGTTCTTTGCCGACTACGATGCGGCCTTGACAGGACGCGCGGTCAAGACCGGCGGCACCACCCATCTCAGCGTCGTCGATGCCGACGGCAATCTGGCCGCCATGACGCTTTCCAACGGCGAGGGCATGGGCGAGATCCTGCCGGGCACCGGGATCATGCTCAACAATCTGTTGGGCGAGGCCGATATCAACCCCGCCGGCTTTTTCAAATGGCAGCCCAATACGCGAATCTCCTCGATGATGGCACCGACCTTGGTGGTCTGGGACGACGGTCGCGCGGCCGCCTTCGGATCGGGCGGCTCCAACCGTATCCGCAGCGTGCTCGCACAGACCGCGGCCCGGCTCGTGTTGCTGGAGCAGTCCGCGGCCGATGCGGTGGCCGCGCCGCGCATGCATTTCGAGGACGGCCTTCTGAATATCGAGGAGACGGTTCCCGATGACGCCATGGCCGCGCTCGCCGAAGCATTTCCCGAGCGCCAAGTCTGGCCCCGGGACAATCTTTTCTTCGGCGGGGTCCATATGGTCACCTCCGGTCCCGACGGCATCGACGGCGCCGCCGATTTTCGCCGCGCGGGGGTGACGATCCGGGTCTAGCACGCCTTAGCCTTTGCCTTCACCTTTAGGCGACCGGGCTAAACTGCCCTTTGAATCGCCAACGCGGTCCTTATATAAGGCACAGCCGGGACCGGAGCTTGGGAGGGCGTCGGACCTTGTTATAGTCGTTCCAACAAAAAACGGGTCCTTCATGGAGTATTTGCAGGTTGCGGGCGGATTGATCCTGCTGGTCTTCGCCGGTGACTTTCTTGTCCGCGGCGCGGTCACCCTGGCGCACCGCCACAACATGCC
>JAKSBY010000395.1 GCA_022360855.1 Sphingomonadales bacterium
ACCGGCCGCTTCGTGCTGATCGACGATTACGACATCGCCGGCGGCGGCATCATCTCCATGGAGGGCTATGCGGACCAGCGCCAACTGGTGACCGTTCAGGCCACCAACGTGCAGCGCGTCGCCCATGCCGTTGCGACCGACGACCGCGCCGGCCGCAACGGTCATTTCGGCGGCGTCCTCTGGTTCACCGGCCTTTCGGGCGCGGGCAAGTCGACCATCGCGCTGGAGGTGGAGCGGCAGCTCTTCGCCCGCGGTTTCCAGACTTACGTGCTCGATGGCGACAATATCCGTCACGGGCTCAACGCAAATCTCGGTTTCAGCCCCGAGGACCGGGCGGAGAACATCCGCCGCGTCGGCGAGGTGGCAGCGCTGTTTTCGCGCGCCGGCATGATCGCTATCTCGGCCTTTATCTCGCCCTACCGGTCGGACCGCGCACGCGCCCGCGAGGCCGCGGGAGGCGCCTTCCACGAGATCCACATCAAGGCCAGCGTCGCCGCCTGCGAGGCACGCGACCCCAAGGGTCTCTACCGCAAGGCCCGCGCAGGCGAGATCAAGGAATTCACCGGAATTTCAGCACCTTACGAGGCGCCTGAGGCGCCCGAGCTGGTGATCGACACCGAGCGTTACACGGTCGAAGACTGCGTCGATCAGGTGCTGCGCTATGTGGAAGCCAACTTCCGCGCAAAGTCGCAGGCATCGGCTTAGCACAGATCACAAACCTGCCTTTTTGATCCATTAAGGGTCGCGTGTTACAAACGCGGCATACCAGCCTGCGAATCGCGGAAAGGATCAACGATGCACCGGTTGTTGGTTTCTATAGCCCTGTTGACGACGTCGCTCATTATGGCGGCCGGTCCGACAATGGCGCGGGAGCTCCGGTATACCAAGATCTATTATCCGCCGACGAAGACCTATTACGAACTCGTCAATATGAATTTTTCGTCGGGTGGGCTGTATATGGGCTACAAGAGCACGACCTGGGAGTCGGTTCGCCAGGCGGCGCAAAGGATGAGCTTTGGCGGCGTCCAGGGTGATCTCGCCAGGGTCACGTCTCCCGAACTGGATAGCTGGTTGCGCTACACCTTCAGGCCGGAACGGCCAACCTGGTTCGGGCTGATATACGACTGCAAAACGCGCACGCTTCAGTATCCCGGGGGGCAAGAAGTGCCAAAAGACGGCTACATCAATTTCCACCCGACGAACTGGGGTCCTCGAGACGCGCAAAACCGCCCGGATTGCGGCCGGTACGCGGTAACCTTCTATGGCGCATATATGGATTTACGCTCGAATGCCAATCTGGGTACGAGCTGGGCCCTGAACACCAGTCTTAAGTATTACGGCGGATACTTTGTCGAGTACGCCACCGGCCGGCCAATTCCCGAATACGAAGAAATCCAAAGGCGGCGCGCCGAAATCAGGGGTTCCAGCGCCGCCGCCGGAGCCCGGAATCCAGAGCAAGATCCGCAATAGCCGCCTGCAGATCGCGGTCGGCGGGTTTGCTCGGCGCTCATGCGCATTCTTCACATCTTCGATCATTCCATCCCGCTTCATAGCGGCTACACGTTTCGCAGCCGCGCGATTCTGGAAGAGCAGCGCGCACGCGGCTGGGAAACCCACCACCTCACGACGCCGAAGCACATTGCCGCCTCGCCGCCGGTTGAAGAGGTCGGCGGCCTGACCTTCCATCGGACACCGCCGCAGCCCGGCTGGCTGACCCGGCTGCCCGTGCTGACCGAGGTCGACCTGATCAGCAGGACTGCGCGCCGGCTGGGCGAGGTTGCGGCCGAGGTCCGGCCCGACGTGTTGCACGCCCACTCGCCCGTGCTCAATGCGCTGGCGGCTCATCGCGTCGCGAAACGGCTCGGCCTGCCCCTGATCTACGAAATCCGCGCGTTTTGGGAAGACGCGGCGGCGGCGCACGGCACCTGTCGGGAAGGCGACCTGCGCTACCGCACGACGCGCTGGCTGGAGGATCGGGCGATACGCTCGGCCGATGCGGTCATGACGATCTGCGACGGATTACGGCAAGACATCATCGCCCGCGGCCATCCGGCGGAAAAGGTCGGCGTTATCCCGAACGCGGTCGATACCGAGCGTTTTTCCGGCCCGGCGGACCGCGACGAAGCTCTCGCCGCTGAGCTCGGGCTCGCGGGCAAAACCGTGCTCGGATTCATCGGCTCCTTTTACGACTATGAGGGCCTGGATGTGGCCTTGGAGGCCCTGCCAGTCGTGCTTGGCACGCATCCGGACTGCCGCCTGCTCCTGGTCGGCGGCGGACCGGAGGAGGCGGCGCTGAAAGCGCAAGCGGAAAGCCTCGGCCTTAACAGCAAGGTCGTTTTCACCGGGCGCGTCCCGCATGACCAAGTAGAGCGCTATTACGCGCTGACCGATATTTTCGTCTATCCGCGCAAGTCCATGCGGCTGACCGAGCTCGTGACGCCGCTCAAACCCCTGGAAGCGATGGCGCAGCACAAGATGGTGCTGGCATCCGACGTGGGCGGCCATCGCGAGCTGATACGGGACGGCGAGACCGGCAGCCTTTTCAAAGCCGACGATCCGCAGGCCCTGGCCGCCGCGGTCTCGGCTTTGCTGGAAAACCGGGAGCGGTGGCCGGAGCGGCTCATGCGCGGGCGCAGATTCGTCGAGGAAGAGCGGACCTGGCGCGCCAGCGTCGCCAATTACGCGCCGGTCCTGGAACGCCTTACCGGGAAGCCCGCCTAGCCCCTCACCCCGGCCCTCTCCCCGAGGGGGAGAGGGAGGAGCGGCAGAGGTTCAGGGGGCCAGCTCGATGTCAACCGAGCTTCACTGCGCCCGAGACAAGATCCGCCGGAAAAGCGCCAATTGGCCCCGGCTCGTCTGCTCCCAGCCGAAGCCTTCTGCATAAGAGCGGGTCGCTGGCCGGTCGGGCAGATTTGCCAGCAGGTCCCTTGCCGCCGCTGCCAGGGCTTCCGGCGTTCGCGATTTCATCAGACGCCCGGCCTCCGGCGCGGCGACAACTTCGGGCGTACCCCAAACATCCGACGCCACAACCGGCGTGCCGCACGCCATCGATTCCAGCAGCACATTGGCCCAGCCTTCACGGCTGGAGGCCAGCACCATGACGTCGGCCGCACCGTAGAGCTCGGGCAGGTCGGCATGCTCGAGCCGTCCGAGGAAGCGGACTCGGGACTCCAGTCCAAGCCGCGCGGTCAGGGCCTTCAGGTTTCTTTCCTCAGGACCATCGCCGGCGATGAGCAGGCCGGCGTCGGGCAGATGCGTGAGCGCCTCGATGACAAGATCATGGGCCTTGCGCGGGATGAGATGGCCGACCGACAACAGAGTCGTCCTGGTCAGCCCATACTTGGCGCGCGCGGCCGGCCGGTCGCCGGGCCTGAAGAGATCCAGATCGACGCCGTTCCTCAAGGGCACGATCTTGTCACCGTCGATGCCCAATTGAACCATCTCGTCCTTCAGCGCCTGGCAGACCGTGATCATGCCATCCGCCTTCCGGGCCGCTTCGAGAATCATCGCCCGGGGGCGCGGATATTGCGGGATCAGATTGATATCGGTTCCGCGCGCCGTGATCGTCACCGGCTTGCCCAGTGCTTCGGCGATCGCCACCGCGGCGACGCCGTCGGGATAGAAGTAATGCGCATCAATGAGATCGAAATCGTAGCCGGCCGCCATCACCTCTCTGATCGCCCGGAGACCTACTCTGGCCAGGCTACCCGGCGCCAGGCTCATTCCGACCTTGGGGATGACCGTGTAGCGCGGATGCGCAATGGTGATGCCATGGCGGTGCTCCTGCGTCGCCACCCGGGCATAACCGCCATACGCCCCGAAGAAGCGCCCCTTAAAGGGGAAATAGGGGACCGGCGCAACCACCCGCGATTCCGCCTCCCCGGTCGCCACCAGGTTTCTCAGGCGATTCTCGACAAAAACCCCGTGATAGGGGGCTTCGCTATTGGGATACAGGGTGGTGAAGGTCAGAAGCCTCAGCAAAAGACCTCTCCGAAAAGCTCACGGTAAGCGGTGAACATCGCCGTCTGATCGTACCGCTCCTCCGCGCGCGCCCGATTGGCCGCGCCTATTCCGGCGCGGAGCAGCGCGTCGAGCAGAAGTGTTTCGAGGGCCGCCTTGTAACCGTCGCCGTTCCGGGCCGGAACCACGAAGGGTACGTTTTGCGGCGCGACCATCTCGGCGACATCGCCGACATCCGTCGCAACGATGGGCTTGGACGCGGCCATGGCCTGTACGATCGTATTCGGCATCTGCTCCGTGTCCGACGACAGCGCGTATACGTCGAAATCGGCAAGCCAGCACTCCGGTCGGCTCTGGTAGCCGGCAAAGTGAACGCGATCGGCGACGCCGAGCTGCTCTGCCTCGCGCCGAAGCCCCTCCCGCTCGGCACCGTCACCGACGATGGCGAGCCCGGCATTGACCGATGTCGGCAGCGCCGCGAAGGCGCGCACCAGGCGCCCCAGGTTTTTTTCCGGCCGGAGCGGTGCGACCGTGCCGACGATCAAGTCGCAGGAGTCGAGCCAGGAGCGGGGTTCGGGCGGCGTGCCCGCGGCAAACCGCGCCAGATCGGCACCATTCGGAATGAGCTTGACCAGGTCGGGGCGCACCTTCCACGAACCGGCGGCGATTCGCGCCAGCTTGCGCGACGGGACGACGAGGGCGTCGATTCGGCGCAACGCCAGCCTGCGGACGAGCGCGCGCCGGAAGATCTGTCGGTCGGTCTCTTCGCGGCCGAAGCCGCTCTCCAGATGAATATGCGGCACACTGCCCCAGAATTTGTTGGCCAGCACCCATTCGATGCTGCCCCAATTATAGGTGAGCAGGCCGTCCGGCCGCAGCGCCGCCAGCTCTTTACGAATGCGCTTGAGCCGAGCCGGCAGATGTCCGCCCAGCGCCGGCGCTTCGGCGAATTCGATCGCGACTCCGCCATCGAAACGGTCGCTGGCAGCATTCTCGCCGTCCAGCGCCACAAGCGTATGACGGTAATCGGCCGCCAAGTGATTCATCACAGCAGCCATGCGGATTTGAACGCCGCCCGGACCAAAGGTCGGAAATATGTGGAGCAGGTGCTGCGGATTCATGGAAAGACGGGCAGCCTCTGACGGTTTTTTGACGGACCGGGCAAGGATTCCGGCGGCTCCGGCGATTCATTAGTATACTGTTATTGAAATTGGATAAACCTCGGCTCCATTCCCTTTGAACTTTATCGCTCGCTCCGGGCCTATGCCGTACCGTCATGCTTGATCCATCGAACTGGTTGCCCGCTGCCGTCGATCCGGCGGAGCCGCCGCGCCTCCTGGTGTTTGTCGATACCGAGGAGGAGTTCGACTGGTCCAAGCCGGTAGACCGCAGCTCGACCGGCGTGTCGAGCATGGCGACGCAAGGACGTGCGCAGCGCATCTTTGCGGACTATGGAATCGTCCCGACTTATCTGGTCGACTATCCCGTGGTCGCGCAGGAGGCCGGCGCCGCGCCCCTGGCCGAATTCCTCGCCGACGGCGCCTGCCACATAGGCGCCCATCTGCATCCTTGGGTGACGCCGCCGCATGACGAAACCGTCAGTCAGGAATACTCCTATCCCGGCAACCTGCCCAAAGACCTCGAAAGGAAAAAGCTCAAGACCCTGACCGACGCCATTGCCGAACGCTTCGGCGCGCCGCCGACGGTCTATCGCGCCGGCCGTTACGGCGTCGGCCCCAACACCGCCGATATCCTCGAGGACCTGGGCTATATGATCGATACGAGTGTCGTACCCCGGTCAGATTTTGGGGCGGAGCACGGCCCCGATTTCAGCTATTGCCCGATTGCGCCCTACTGGTTCGGCAAGAGCCGAAAACTCCTCGAATTGCCGCTGACAGTAGAGTATGTCGGCGCGCTGCAGCGATGGGCGCCGCCGGTCTATCGCTGGGCCTCGTCAAAGCTGGGCTCCAGCCTTCGGCTCAACGGCGTCACCTCGCGCCTCGGGCTCCTGGACCGGCTGCGGCTGTCTCCCGAAGGCATCTCGAGCGCCGATCACCGGCGGCTCACCAAGGCCCTGCTGCAGCGCGGCTGCCGGATTTTCAGCTTTACCTACCACTCGCCGTCGCTTATGCCGGGCGGGACGCCTTACGTGACAACCGAACGGGAGCTTGAGCGGTTCCTCGACCGGTTTCGGCAATACTTCGATTATTTTTTCGGTGAGCTTGACGGCACACCCAGTACTCCGCATGCCGTCTATAAGTTGCTTGAGTCATAAGACAAATGCCAATATGGCAAACGAAATCTTAACAGCCTCGAACAATAATTCATCCTTATCTCAGAACGCGCGGGGGAGCCGGTAATTGATCCGAATAGCTTGGCTTTTTGTGGGACTGATCGCCGCCACCTTTCTTGGCGTCGCGGCCTATGACTGGTTGCCCGATCTTTTTGCTTCCGGCCCGCGGACATCGCCGGAGAGGCTGATCAATCAGACCCTGCGTCGCGACGACGTGCTGCCGTTCGCGGCCATCCCGGCCCTGACCGGCGTCATCGCGCTCATCCTGGTTCCCGTCGGCCTCGCGATTGCGGACAGCGCCATGGGTCTTTACGTATTGCACCGGCTTCGCGCCCTTCGCGAACAGAAGACCAAGAAGGGCGTCGAGCAGACGATGACGGTCAAGGAGTTCATGACGCTGTTTTCGGGCACCGGCAGCCTGGAGCGTATGGCAACCGAATATACGGGCTCGCTTTACGATGCAGAAATTCTGCTGGACGGCAAAAAGGCGAAAGTCAAACTCAGCCGGGCCGGCGCAGCGCCGCATTTTCACCCCGGCACGCTTGTCGACCGCAGCCTGTTCCTGTGGCTGTTCCGCGCCGTCCCGATCGTTCTGATCGGCCTCGGTCTATCGGTATTCGCCTATGCGCTGGCGCTCGGATACGGAACCGAGGTTCAGACCGCCGTCAGTGAGACGGCCGCCTCGCGCCTCGACCATTATGTCGTGACCGCGCTTTTGGCGGCTGCGGTTTCAATCGCCGGTGCCGCATGCGTCGCCGCCGGCACGCGCATGGCCGGGGCTTTACGGTCCCTCCAGCTTGCCGGCTTCTGCAAGGAGATCGACGGCCTGTTTTCGCACGGGACGGAGACCGCGCATTTGCAGCAGGTCGCCCAGTCGGCGCAGGACGATTCGCAGAAGATGACAAAGGCGCTGGACAAGCTGCGCGCCGAGATCAAATCGGCCGGGGATTCGGCCAGCAAGGCCATTCAGACGGCCTCGCAAGACGCCAACAAGGTGCTGACGACCTCCGTTTCCAAGGCCCTCGATAAGCCGATGACCGATCTCGCCGCGTCGACGCAAGCTCTGGCCGGTGACCAGAACGAGCGGGTCGCCAACCTGATGGAAGCGACGCTGAAGGCCTTCATCCAGGAACTTTCGGCGCATTCGGCCGAACAGATGCAGCAGCTCAAGGAGCAGCTATCCGGCGCGACGGAAATGTCGCAGCGCGCCGGAGAGAATTTCACGACGGCCACGGAATCGCTTTCAAAACAGGTGATCGATCAGGCGCAGACCCTGAACCAGTCGTTCGACGCCGCACTGAAGACGTTGACGGAATTCGAGAAGCGCAGCCAGAAGGACCTGACCAACGACCTCAAGACCTACTCCGAGACGCTGAAGAGCGGTGTCGACAGGCATTCCAAGGAAATCGCCAAGCTGATCGACGGTGCCCTGAAGCAGGTGAAACAAACCGCGGATTCGACCTTGGGTCAGGCCGGGAGCGATCTGCAAAACGCGTCGGCCAGTCTCGACGGGCTGCAGGAGTCCATCGATAACCTGGTCACCCTCGTTACGCCGATCCTCAATCAGGTGATCGACAACCAGGAGAATCTCCTGCACGCCATCGAAAGCGAAAGCGCATCCAGCAAAGTCATCGGCCGCGCCGC
>JAKSBY010000747.1 GCA_022360855.1 Sphingomonadales bacterium
ATCCCCGCGGACCGCGACCAGCCGTTGTTTTGCCGGGGCTTACTTGTCGACGCGGGCTATCTGGCGATGATGGTGCCGTTTATCGCGCTCGTGGCGCCACTCTATTGGGACTATCTGCGGTTCCTGGTGGTCGACGGCGCCGGTTTCTCGCCGGGGATCCTTATGGATGGCGTACCCGGATGGATCGGCATCCTGCTGGGTTATCTGGCGGTGGACTTCCTCGGCTGGCTGCACCACCTGGTCCGCCACAAAGTGCCTTTCTTCTGGCGCTTCCACCGGGTCCATCACTCCCAGACCGAGATGAACCCGCTGACAAATTACCGGCTCCATCCGCTGGACTGGCTCAACGATCAGACCATAAAGCTTGTGCCAGCGCTGATTCTCGTGGATTCCTTCGGTCTGGTGTTGGCCTATCTGGCCTTCCACAGCCTGCACGATCGCCTCAATCACTCCAACATACGCGGCACATTTGGGCCGCTGCGTTACGTTTTCGTCACGCCGCAGTCGCACCGCATTCATCATTCCTCACAAGCCGAGCATTTCGACTCGAATTTCGGTGTCTCGCTGTCGATATGGGACCGGCTCTTCGGCACACAGCACCCGGACGCGGTTTCCTATCCCGAAACCGGATTTCCGCAGCAGAGCAAAGCGACAGCAGAGGCGGGGCCGGCTGTCCCCGCACCGGTCGGCCTGCTCAAACGGATTACCTATCCGATCGCGCAATACGACCGCTAGCGGACAGCATGTCGCTTTAGTTAGACGTGCCGGAGTTGCCTGCGGCCCCTATTGCGGCACTTTGGCCGCACAAAAGGCCGCGGTATCGTCGAGGAACTTCTGCACCGGCGGCGACATCTCGCCGTCCTTCATCTCGGTTTCCAGGGTCAGATAATCGGCCAAAGAGAGCTTGGTCCGGAACTGCTCGATGGTACAGCCGCACAGCGTCTGACAAACCGCCTCTTCGTTGTTTTGCCGGCAGCCGGCCAAACATTGCTTGAGATTGGCGTCGAGACGCTCTTCGGGAATCGGCTGCTGCGCCGAGGCTGTGACGCTGGCGAACGCGATGGTGAGTACAAACGGAAACAAAACCCTGCGCATTTGGCCCTCTTTGCATAGCCGGGACGCGGTGCGGCGCGAGCATAGCCCGACGCGGCGGAAGATTTGAAGCGGTTTTAGCCGGCACCCACTGAGCGGCGGATGAACCAAATCGGGCAATTTGATGATGATTAGGCCGCGGCGCGGCAGTGCGGGCAGATACCGTGTAGCTCGACGGTCTGCTGGTTGACGCTGAAGCCGGCCTTGTCCGCGGCTTCCTTCAGCGCCTTTTTCAGCCTGGGCGTTTCCAGCTCGACCACGGTCTCGCAATTGTCGCAGATAAGGAATTGGCTGGTGTGCCCCTCTTCCGGGTGGGCGCAGCCGACATAGGCGTTTAGCGACTCGATGCGGTGGACGAGCCCCTGCTCCAAGAGGAAATCGAGCGCCCGGTAGACGGTGGGCGGCTTGGTGGCGCTGCCGTCACGGGCGAACTTATCGATGATATCGTAGGCTTTGACCGCGCTGTGGCCCTGCCACACGAGTTCCAGCACCCGTTGCCTGGTATCGGTGAAGCGCTGGCCGCGCGAGATACAAAGTTCTTGCGCCAGCTTCAGCGCGTCCTCGACGCAAATCTGGTGATCGTGTTTGGGGTGTTTCTGTTCGGCGACCTGCACGTGCTTCGCCCGTTCCTAGCTGTTGCTCGGTGTCATCATAATCTTATCGGTCGCAGGGTCTACCTTCAACCTAGCCTGCCTGGGCTCGCCAGGCGTCGATGATCTCGGCGCCGGTCGCGGACCATACGCCGTCATGCTCCAAAATGCGGCCCAGGGCGCTCTCCAGCGCCTGGATACGAAACGGCTGGCCGATCACGTAGGGGGTCAGCGGCAGGTGCAAAATGCGCCCGCCGAAGCGCTCCGCCTCGGCGTGGAATAGCTTGAAGGCATCGAGCAGCTCGTCCGCATAGGTATCTTCGGGGTGGCCGAGCTCGATCAGGAGCTTGCGGTCCTCGAGATCGCCGGCAAAGGGCATGGAGACCAATTCTCCCGCGGGCGCGGTTATGGCGTAGGGCAAATCGTCGTTGCCCCAGTCGCAGACGTAGTCGAGCCCACAGTCGGCCAGCAGCTGCGGCGTATTGGCGCTTTGCGAGCGCGCCGGTGAGAGCCAGCCACGCACCGTGGCGCCGGTGGCGGACCGCAGCCGCAGCCGGCTGATGGCATCTTCGATCTGCGCTCGCTCGGCGGCCTCTTCCATCCCGCCATAGTGGATATGGTTCATATCGATCCCGTGGGCGACGACCTCCCAGCCGCGGCCGGTCACTTCCTGGGCCAGAGTCGGATAGCGCTCGGCCACGGCCGTGTTCATGGGCGCCGAGGCCTTGAGGCCGAGCCGGTCCAACACCCGGAAGATGCGGAAGATGCCGACACGGTTGCCGTAGTCGCGGGTGGTATAGGTGCGGTAGTCCGGATAGGGCGTGACCATGTGTCCGGGCGCGCGGAATGGCCCGTCATTTGGCGTCAGCGGGAAGTATTCCAGCGAGACGGTGATCCAGAGCGCCACCTTGGCGCCGCCCGGCCACGCGATCTTGGGCCGGGCGAACATGCTGGACCACGGATAGAGGTCGTGGTCCATGCCGTGACGGCGCCTGGGGTATTCGAGATAGTCCTCGGGCAACGTCATGACGTCACCCTCCTGGCCGCGATATCGGCCAGCGCCTCGTCGTAATGGTGGTCGAGATAGTGCCGGGCGATCTCCGCCGCCGTCGTGACCCACACCTCGTCGGTGTGCGAGGTGATGTAGCGCAGTGCCTCGCGAAACGGCTCGGCCCGGTGCGAGCGGCCGACCAGATAGGCGTGGATCGGGATACACATCACCGTGCCGCTCTCGGCGCCCTCTTCCAGGAGCGTGTCGAACTGGCGCTTGAGCACGTCCGTATACTGCCGCGCACTCTGGCCAAAAACGTTGTAGGCGTAATGGTCATTGATCTCCAACGAGTAAGGCATGGAGATGAGGCGGCCGGATTTGGTCTTCAGGGGCTGCGGCTGGTCGTCCTGAAACAGGTCGCAGGTATACCAGAAATCGTATTCGGCAATAAGCTCCAGGGTGCGCTCGGTATGGGTCAGGGCCGGCGCCAGATAGCCGCGGATGCGCTGGCCCGTGGCCTCCTGCACGGTGCGGATCGAATCCTCCAGGATGGCGCGCTCCTGGGCCTCGTCCATGCCGTAGGCGTAGCGCGTGTTGTAGATGCCGTGAGAGAAGAACTCCCAGTCCCGCGCGGCGCATTCGGCGATGATTTCCGGATGGTGCTGGCATAGGGCCACCGAGAGCGAAATGGAGCCGCGGATGCCGAATTCGTCCATGGCTTCCATCATCCGCCAATGGCCGACACGGTTGCCGAAATCGCGGTAGGAGTAGCCGGCCACGTCCGGATGCGGCCGGGGCCAACTCTTACGCTGCGGATTGGCCGGCGGGTCGAGCTCGTAGAACTCGATATTGGGCGCCACCCAGAACGCCACCTTCTTGCCCCCCGGCCAGGTGACCTTGGGCCGGTCCTTATAGGGCCAGTAATCGTAGAGTTCGGGGTTCGACTTCACAGCGCCGCCTCATAGGCGGCGATCCAGTCGATCACTTCCTGTACCCGAACCACGTCGGCATATTTGAGCTGCAGGTCGGTCAGGTTGGCGAAATGGTAGCTCTCGTGCTTATCGGCGACGCATTCGAGGGGCACGATGGTGCGGTAGCCGTGCGACAGAGAGTCCACCGCCGTGGCGCGCACGCAGCCGGAGGTGGAGCCACCGGTGACCACGACCGTATCGACACGGTGCCAGGTCAGGAACGACGCCAGCGGGGTCTCGAAAAAGGCGGACGGCATGCGCTTCGAATAGACCGCATCAACCACTTCGTCGATCTCCAGCCGGTCGTCGAATTCGTGGCGCTCGGAGCCGTATTTGATGTTCTGCAGGCTATCGGGGGTGTCGGTACGCGTGCCCCAGACACCAGCGTCGGCCGCGTTCTCCATATAGGCCACGTGGGTCCAGACGACGGACAAGCCCTTGGCGCGGGCCAGCTTGGAAATAGCGTTGATGTGATCCATCTGCGCCGGATCGGTGACGTAGCCCGTCTTGGGAAACAGATCCGGCCGGGTATAGGCCTTCTGCGGGTCGACATTGACGATGGCGAGCTTGTCGCCGAAGCCGAATCTGGCGCGGGCGGGATTGGCCCAGACCTCCTCGAAGATTTCGCGTGCTGTCTGGTCCGACGTCTTCATGGTCGATTGCGATGGCATTTTGGCTCCCCGAAACGCGCGACTCTCATTGCCGGGGACTGTAGCATTTTAAATGATATATTCATATATCATTTTGACGCCTTCTCCCCGTCCGGCGCGGGTTTTTTGCGCGCCGCGCGGCGCTTCGGCTTGGCCGCCGCCAGCTTGGCGGTCTCGGCCTTGGCCTCGGCGAACAGTTCCCGGGTACGCGCGAGTTCGGCCCGGTAGCGGGCCATCTCGGCTTCGGCAGCGGCGGCGGCCTGCTGGTGCCCAGCCAGTTCCTCGCCCGCCTGATTGAGCCGGGCCTGCATTTGCAGCGCCTCGGCTGCCTTGGCGCGGAGTTCCGACTCCACCGCCGCCGCCCGGCCCGTCTGCGCCTCCAACTCGGCCTCCAGCTCCCCGATCCTCCCCCGCTGCTCCCGGCCCTCGGATTCGGCGCGGCCAACCGCCAGCTCCAGCGACTTGATCTTGTCGCCGAGACCACGCTCGATGGCCTCGATCTTCGGCTTTGCGCGCGCCTTGCCCCAGCGCAGGCCGATCAACAGCGCGGCCAAAAAAGCCAGCGCGATGTAAGCGATACCGAAGAGGTCAGGCGGTGTCACAGGCACTCCTCAACCGAGCGGAAAATGATCTAACGCAAAAGCGCATCCGTACTATCATGCACCGAACGGGAGGAACAATATGGCCGACCAGGTTCTTGCGCTCTTGATCGTCAACGCGCTGGCGATATTCGGGATCATGATCGTGCTGTGGCTCATCTCGATCCCGCTTGGGCAAGTCAGTTTCATCGACAGCTTCTGGGCGCTCGGCTTCGTGATTATCGCCTGGATCTCCAATTTCGTCGCCTTCGGCAATCCCGACCGCCACGCACTGATCACCGGTATGGTGACCGTGTGGGGGCTCAGGCTCGGGCTGCACCTTTTCCTGCGCTGGCGCCG
>JAKSBY010000389.1 GCA_022360855.1 Sphingomonadales bacterium
CCGCGACAAGGGCCGGAAGCTCAAGCCGCGCACCCTGCGCCACATGGCCTTCGACATGCTCTATCAGGCCGACACCCTCTACCGCCTCTACTACGGTCGCAAGCCGGGGTTTGACTAGCCTCTAAATACGGTGACAGGTACCTCATTAATAGGCACCTCATTAATTGTGGTACCTGTCACCGTATTTCCTGCGATCTGTCATCGCGAGGCGCGTCAGCGATGCGGCAACCCCCTTAAGTACCAGGTACTTTAACGCTAGTACCTGGTACTTAAGACCGGCCCCGCCGGGGCAGCCCGGTTAGCGCGGTGCCATGCGGAGGGCGCCGTCGAGGCGGATGACTTCGCCGTTGAGCATGGGGTTCTCGACGATGTGTCGCGCCAGTGCGGCGAATTCGGCGGGCTCGCCGAGCCGGCTCGGGAACGGGATCGAGGCGCCTAAGGAATTCTGAACCTCCTGCGGCAGGCCCATCAGGAGCGGTGTCTTGAAGAGGCCCGGCGCGATGGTGACCACGCGGATGCCCTTGTCCGCGAGGTCGCGGGCCGCCGGCAGGGTGAGGCCGACGATGCCGCCCTTTGACGAGGCATAGGCCACCTGGCCGATCTGGCCGTCAAAGGCGGCGATGGAGGCGGTGTTGACCACAACGCCGCGCTCGCCGCCGGTCAACGGCTCCGCGGCGGCCATGCGCGCGGCGGCGAGGCGCAGGCAGTTGAAGGTGCCGAACAGGTTGACCGAGACGACCTTTTTGTAGGCGTCAAAATCGAGAGGCTGACCGCGGCTGACGGTCTTGCCGGCGGGGCCGATGCCGGCGCAGTTGACCAGGACTCGCGCGACGCCGTGGGCCGCTTCGCCCGCGCCCAGCCCGGCGACGGTGGAGGCCTCGTCGGCCACGTCGACGCGGGCGAACTGCCCGCCGGTCTCGCCGGCCAGCGCTTCTCCCGCCTCCTCGTTCAGATCGAAGATCGTGACCTTTGCGCCGGCCTCCGCGAGCGCCCGGGCGGTCGCCGCGCCGAGGCCCGACGCGCCGCCCGTCACCACCGCCGCCAACCCCTGAATGTCCATGCCCGCCTCCCGATTTCAGCGCCTGAGAGAATTCCAGCCGTCTTTAGAACACTTTGCCATTCTTTCGCCAGCCCCCATATTAGAGCCATGAACGAGACCACGGACAGCGAGACGTCGGTCGGGGCACTGGCCGAAGACGTGGCCAACCGGGAGACGGTGGACCGCGGGTTCTGGCGCAAGGTGCGGCGGACCGCCGGCAGGATCCCGTTCTCCGAAGACGCGGTTGCCGCCTATTACTGCGCGCGGGATTCGGAGACGCCGGGGCGGGTGAGGGCGGTTCTCCTGGCCGCGCTCGCTTATTTCGTCACGCCCGCCGATCTCATCCCGGATTTTATCGCCGTTTTCGGGTTTACCGATGACGCGACGGTCCTGACCGCCGCCATCGCCACGATCTCCGGCTACATCAAGCCGCGCCATGTGACGCACGCACGCCTCACGCTGGAAAAGGACATCCCGGCCAACGACGCCTAGATTCCTTTCGGGGTGGCTTCGGCGATGGGGGAGGGTTTCTTGCCGATCCTGGCTTCGCGGTGGGTGATGTAGATGGTCGTGCCGACGATGATCGCCGCGCCGATCCAGGTCCAGATATCGGGCACTTCGGCAAACAGCAGGTAGCCGAACGCCGCGGCGAACAGGATGCGGGTATACTCGAACGGCACGATCAGCGTGGCCTCGGCCATATAGAAGGCGCGGATCATGCAGGCCTGCGCGGCGGTGCCCAGGAGCCCGAGCAGGACG
>JAKSBY010000236.1 GCA_022360855.1 Sphingomonadales bacterium
GTCCGTTCGTCGACTACGGCATCGGCCGACACCCAGGCCACCCGGCCGTCCAGCTCCGGCGTGGCCTGTTGGTCCAGGGAGGAGAAACGGACCGTGGAGGTCATGCCGGCGGCGATCCGCTCGATATCCTCGACCGGAACCCGGGCCTCGACCAGCAGGTTCTCGCCGTCGGGCACGATCTCCAGGATGGTTTCGCCAGGCCTGACCACGCCGCCGGCCGTGTGCACGTTCAGCGCCAGCACGGTGCCGGCGCGGACGGCGCGGATGTCCACGCGCTGGTAACGCTCGCCGGCGGCGATCAGCCGTTCGTCCAGCACGGCGATGCGGCCCTCCACCTCGTTCAGCTCGGCCAGGACGGCCTCGCGCAGGTCGCGGTCGGACTGAGCCATGCGCAGCCTGATCTCGTCGATGCCGTTAAGGGCGCGGGCGATCTCGGCATCGCGGCCGGCCACGGTGCTGGCGATGCGCGCCGCCTCCCGCTCCAACGCCAGGATGCGGGTCAGGCGCGCGTAGCCCTTTTCATGCAGCGCGCGCAGGCCCTCGAGTTCCTGCTCGAGCAGTGCGATCTGGCGCCGTTCGGCGTCGCGCTGGGCGCTGAGGCCGGCGATCTCCTGCTCGAAGCGGGTAATGCGTTGGCGGAGCAGAGCCGTCTGCCCGGCGCGGGCATCGCGCCGGGCCAGGAACAGCGCTTGTTGCCCGGTCATGATCTGGCGCAGTGCCGGCTCGTGCCGCCGCGGCGAGAAGGCGGGCGGAAAGGCGATTTCGTCGGCCCCGCCGCCTTCCGCCAAGAGGCGCGCGCGGCGGGCCATCAGCTCGTCGAGCTGGCTGCGGATCGCCTGGTGATTGGCGCGGTCGATGGTATCGTCCAGGCGGACCAGGAGCTGCCCCGGCCGGACACGGTCACCCGGGCGCACCAGGATCTCGCTGACGACGCCGCCGTCCAGGTGCTGCACGGTCTCGCGACTGGATTCGACCGTGACCTTGCCTGGCGCGATGACCGCGCCGCTGAGCTCCGCAAGCACGGACCAGCCGCCCAGGCCGACAACCAGCAGCAAGAGGACGACCAGCCCGAGCCAGCGGTAGCGGCCCGACCCGTCCGCCTCGGCCACGACGATGGGGGAGCGGTCGATGATGGCGAGTTCCTGGCTCATGACGCATGCCTCTGCTGCAGTTGTGTAATGCGGCCGTCCAGCGCGGCCGCGTTCTGGGTGGTGGCGGCCAGCACCTCGGCCTTGGGGCCGAACGCCTGCTGGCGGCCGCCGTCCAGCAGAAGCAACAGGTCGACGGCCTCGATGGCGCTGGGCCGGTGAGTCATCACAATGACGATGCCGCCACGATCCTTGATGGCATGGATCGCCTGGGTCAGCGCCGCGTCGCCTTCGGCGTCCAGGTTGGCATTGGGCTCATCCAGCACCACCAGGGTTGGGTCGCCGTACAGTGCCCGGGCCAGCCCCAGCCGTTGCCGTTGGCCACCGGACAGATGCCCGCCACCGTCACCGATCTGGCTGTTGTAGCCGTCGGGAAGCCGCAAAATCATATCGTGCACGCCGGCCGACCGGGCAGCGGCGACGATGGCCTCGGGATCGGGGTCGTCGGCCAGGCGGGCGATGTTATCGCCAACCGTGCCGGCGAAAAGCTCCACGTCCTGAGGCAGGTAGCCGATTTGGCGGCCCAATGCCTGATTGTCCCACTGGTCGAGCGCCGCGCCGTCCAGACGCACCGTGCCGATCTGCGGTTGCCACACGCCGGTCAGTAGCCGCGCCAGGGTCGATTTGCCGGATGCGCTGGGGCCGATCACGCCCAGCGCCGAGCCGGCGGCCAGCTCGAAGGCGATGCCGGATACCACGGCGCGCGTGGCCTCCGGCGGCCCGGCGACGAGATTCTGTACCGCCAGATGTCCCTGTGCGGGAGGCAGCGCCAGACGTGTAGGCGCCGCGGGCACCTGGTCGAGGAGCGCATGCAGGCGGCGATAGGCCGCGCGCGCACCGATGAAGCCCCGCCAGTTGCCGATGGCCTGGTCGACCGGCGCCAGCGCGCGGCCCATGATGATCGATGCGGCGATCATGGCGCCGGCGCTGATGATCTGCTCGATGGCCAGGGCCGCTCCTGCCCCGAGGATCGCAGACTGCAGAATCAGGCGCAGCGTCTTTGACCCGGCGGACAGCGTGCCGGCCCGGTCGCTGGCCGCGCGCTGATGACCGAGCGCGCGCGCATGACGGTCCAGCCAGCGCCGGCGCAGACCCGGCAGCATGCCCATGGCCCGGACCGCCTCGGCACTCTGCTGGCCGGCCTCGGCGACGGCGGTGGCCGCGAATGACTGGTGCGATGCGGCCGCCATCGGCTTTCGGGTCAGGATTTCGCCCATGAGGGCGATGGCAAACAGGATCAGGGCGCCACCGGCCGACACCAGGAACAAGAGCGGGTGCAGCAGGTAGATGACGCCGAGATAGACCGGCACCCAGGGCGCGTCGAAAAAGGCCAGCGGGCCCTGGCCGGACAGGAACTCGCGTAACGTCTTGAGGTCGCCCAGCGGTTGCGTACCGGCTTGGCCGGAACGCCACAGACGCCGCTGGACGACGGCGTCGAACACCCGGCTGCCCAATTGCGCGTCGATGCGGGCGCCGACGCGGACCAGCAGCCGGGACCGGATCAGTTCCAGCGCGCCCATGAACAGCAACAGGACCGCTACGAGCACCGACAGGGCCACCAGGGTGGACACGGAGCGGCTTGTCAGGACGCGGTCGTAGACCTGCATCATGTAGAGCGGTCCGGACAGCATCAGCAGGTTGATGAAAAAGCTGAACACGCCGGTCATGACCAGATTGCCGCGACAGCGGTCGAAGGCGGCGCGCACTTCGGACTGGCTGCTGATCGTCATTTTCGCCCCTCTTTGTTCGCGAGTGATTTGCGGTTACGGGTAGATGGGGGAGGGCCCGGCGGTGTTTGGCCGGGCCCTCTCTTTGGTTACCGTCAGACGACGAAGTTGTCCGCCTCGAGCTCGGCCACGTTAACGCCGAGCAGGCGCACCTGATCGCCGGTGGCCACGTCCAGGTCGATGACGGTGTCGTCGCCGTCCTGGCGCGCCGCGGCCAATGCGCTGGCCTGATCGGCGAAGAAGGCGCCGACGTCGAGCCGCTCGTCGGCGAAGCTGAAGTCGGTCACGGTGTCCGACCCGGTGCCTTGCGCGAACACGAAGGTGTCCGTTCCGGCGCCGCCGGTGAGCATGTCGTCGCCGGAGCCGCCGTCGATCCGGTCGGCGGTTGTTCCGCCCAGGATAGTGTCCTGGCCGCCGTCGCCGAAGATCTCGCCATCGACCCGGCCGTCTGTGCCGTCGAACCGATCGTTGCCGTCGCCCAGCAGGACGTCGCCGTTCAGGCTGCCGGTGTTGAGAACGGTCAGGTCGACCTGGGCCGCGCTGGCATCGATCGCGACGCCGTTACCGTCGCCGTCGGCATCGCCGGTGATGGTGCCGCGGTTGATGATCGAGCCGTCGTTGAAGGCGTCGATGTTCAGGATGGCGATGCCGGTCAAGTCGGCCCGGATGCTGCCGTTGTTGACCAGATCGCCGGTGAACGTGACGCTGTCTTCGAAGATAATGCCATCGTCCTCGGCGTCGATTCGACCATTGTTGGTGATGTCGCCGGTGAACACGACATTTGGGTCGAGCTCGATGCCCTCGTCCGCGGCGTCGATGATATGGTCGTTGGTGATGTTGCCGGTGAAGCTGACACCGTCGTCCAGGAAGATGGCGTCGTCCTCCGATTCGATCCGTCCACGGTTAACGATGTCGCCGACAAACACGCTTTCTGCGTTGACTTCGATGCCATCGTCGGCGCTGTCGATCGTTCCGGAATTGAGGATGTTGCCCTCGAACCGGATAAGCGTATCGACCAGGATGCCTTCGCCGCCGTCCGCGCCGCCGCCGGCACCGTCCGACGTGATGCGGCCGTGGTTGGTGATGTCGCCGAGGAAGGTGGTCGTGCCGTCGGTCACGCCGGAGAACACCCGGACGCCGTGGCCGATCTGGTTGCCCTCGCCCTGGCCCCGGCCGGAGATGCGACCGAAGTTGACCAGCTCGGCCTCGACGATGTCGCCGTCCACCTCGCCGGTCTGCAGCGACACGCCCGAGCCTTCGTTGCCCTCGCCGGCGTCGATGACGCCGCGGCGGCCGTTGAAGATCGCGTAGTCCTCGGCCGTGCCGTCGGCGTAGATGGTGCCGTTGCGCTGGTCTCCGGTGCCGAGGATGCGGCCGAAATTGCTCAGCTGCACACCGCTGCCGTCGATGTTGACCGCGCGGCTGTCGCTGGAGATCAGGCCGAAATTCTTGACCCGCGCGTCGTGCTCGCCGGTGCCGAAATAGAGGCCGTTGTTGGCGCCGGAGATCTCGCCGCGCCGGCCATTGAAGATGGTGCCGTCGAAATTGACGCCGTTGGCCACGCGCAGGCCGGCGATCGGGCCTTGTTCGCTTTCCGACAATAGCCGGCCGTTGTTGAAGATGTTGCCGTCGAAGGTGGAGGAGCCGTCGACGCCCGAGAACAGGCGGATGCCGTCGCCCGCCAGGCCGTTGGGCGTGCCTTCCGGAGTCAGGTTCGGTGCCTGGCCGCGGCCCTGAACCGTGCCGAAATTGGCGATGTCGGCGTCGACCGCGGTGCCGAGCTGAAGCGCGATGCCGGCCCCGTCGTTGCCCTCGCCAGCGTCGATGACGCCGCGCCGGCCGTTGTTGATCGCATAGTCGTTAGCCGTGCCGTCGGCGTAGACCGTGCCGTTGCGCTGATCTCCGGTACCGAGGATGCGGCCGAAGTTGTTCAGTTCCACACCGCTGCCGTCGATATTGACCGCGCGGCTGTCACTGGAGATCAGGCCGAAGTTCTTGACCCGCGCGTCGTGCTCGCCGGTGCCGAAATAGAGGCCGTTGTTGGCGCCGGAGATCTCGCCGCGCCGGCCGTTGACGATGGCGCCGTCGAAATTGACGCCGTTGGCCACGCGGAGCGCCGCCACCGGGCCCTGTTCGCTGTCTGACAGGATACGTCCGTTGTTGACGATGTTGCCGTCGAATGTGGAGGAGCCGTCGACGCCGGAGAACAGGCGGATGCCGTCGCCCGCCAGGCCGTTGGGCGTTCCTTCCGGAGTCTGGTTCGGTGCTTGGCCGCGGCCGCGGATGGTACCGCTGTTAAGGATGCCGGCGTCGACCTCTTCGCCGAGTTGCAGCGCGATGCCCGCGCCGTCGTTATCCAGACCCGCATCGATGACACCGCGCCTGCCGTTGATGATGGCATATTCGTCTGCCGTGGCGTCGGAATAGATGGTGCCGTTGCGCTGGTCTCCGGTGCCGACGATCCGGCCGTGATTTGCGACGAGAATGCCTTCGCCGCCGATGTTCACCGCCCGGCTGTCGCTCGAGATGGTACCTGTATTCCGCAGCAGCCCGGACGAGACGCCGCCATTGACGAAATTGACGCCATTGAAGCCGCCGTCGATGGTACCGTCGTTGTTGATCCGCGCGTCCTCGCCGGCGACCTCGATTGCCGTCTGGTCGGCTGAGATTTCCGCATTGCGGGCATTTTTCACCTGGCCCCGGTCGCCGTCGATAGACACGGTCGCGGTGTCGCCGGTGGTGCTGGCCGCGCCACGATTGTCGAAGGTAACCCGGTCGTTGTCGAAGGTGACGACGGGAGCGCCGTCGACGGTGGTGGAATCGCCCCTGCCCAGTACGAAGGTCTCGCGGTCGACCTGGCTGGTGCGCGCTTGATTGTCCCCGTCGGGGATCACCGTGGTGGATTGTCGGAAGTGCCGAAAAGATGACATGGTGTGTGTGGTCCTTGTTGAAAAAGGGGTTGAATTGAACTCGTCCTGGACTAGATAAGAGCGCTCGCATACCATAACCGGTAACGGTACCGTGACCGGTCAGTAACGAGCAGGCGGGACCTTATTCATCGGCTTTAGGTTGTGCCAATCAAGAAGCCGTGAGAGGGGTGTGAGACCGGCATCAGCCGGCGCGCGATGCCCAGAAAGGCTCAGCTATGACGGCAAGCCGCCGTGATCATTTAGTTAAAACAGCGGTCGAGCTGTTCCGCCGAAACGGCTATCACGCGACGGGAATCGAGAAGATCCTTAAGGAATCGGGCGTGTCCAAGCCGACGCTTTATCGGCATTTCTCGTCCAAGGACGAACTCATCATCGCCGCGTTGCGCGCGTGGGATGTCGAATCGCGCGGCTGGCTCTGCGGCGAGATGGAACGGCGGGCCGATACGCCGCGCGGCCGGGTTCTGGCGTTGTTCGACGCCCTTGCCGATTGGTTCCAGGAGCCGGGTTTTCAGGGCTGCATGTTCATCAACGCCACCGTCGAGTTCGCCGAGCAGGACAATCCGATCCACCAGGCCGCCGCCGAACACAAGCGGCTGTTCGCCCACCATGTTCGTACCGAGGTGGCGGCAGCGGGCGTGAGCGACCCGCAGGAGATCACCGAGGAGCTCATGATCCTCATGGAGGGCGCGATCGTGACGGCGCACACCAGCGGGCGCGGCGACGCCGCGCGACGCGCGCGCAAGATGGCCGAGGCGATCCTGGCCGGCGCGCTGGACTGA
>JAKSBY010000031.1 GCA_022360855.1 Sphingomonadales bacterium
CCATGTGTGGCCCCAAGTTCTGCTCCATGAAGATTTCTCAGGAAGTGAGAGACTACGCGGCAGAGCGGGATGAAAAGATGGCCCAGGCGGAAGTGAATGAAGGAATGGAAGATATGGCACGGAAGTACAACGAAACCGGCCGTAAGCTTTATCATGAGGTGTAGTAGAACTTATCTCATAATACCTCGGGAACCGCGTTGTATTTTGAGATAGATTCTAGAACCCGTCACTCCTGAGATACTCTTCCAGTACCTCGAGGCAGGAAATCGCCAGCTTCTTACAGCGGTCCGGTGACCAGCCGTGCAGCGAATCCGGTGTCGCGGTCGTATCTTTAAAGGGCATTTCCAGGGTCATGGCGAGGCAGCCGTGCTGCTGGGCAATAGCCGAAGTACTCATGGTCATATTCGCCTGGCCGGCTTCCTTGGCCGGGTACCCATGTTCGGTCTGGAAATCCGGATTCACATCCATTAAGCGGTTGCGGTAGAAATCCAGCCTGGCCTGGTCTGCTTCACTCCAGCCTTTCAGCCCTTCCGTCCCGGCAATAAAACAATACGGCAGCGCTTCATCACCGTGCACATCCAGCCAGAAATCAGCGCCAAGCTCCCCGGCCCTTTCTTTAACCAGGTATACTTCCGGCGACTTCTTCATTGAAGGTTTTTCCCATTCCCTGTTCAGATTAATCCCTGCTGCATTAGTCCGCAGATGTCCACGGCGGCTGCCGTCCGGGTTCATGTTGGGAACAAGATACAAATCGGCGATTTCCAGCAAAGATTCGTGATTGTTGCCTAACACGGATTCGATGGCACCCTCCATCCACCACTCCGCCATAGTTTCGCCAGGATGTTGGCGGGCAATGATCCAGCATTTTTTCTTACTGCCATCGCCACCGCTGCTCACCTTTAATAAGTCCATATCCTGTCCGTCCAATGTGTGGCCCAGTAATTCATGGCTGAACAGTGGTGAGCGCAGGGCGCGTGCTATCAGGTCATGATGTCGTTCCATGGAGTAGGGGGTGAAATAGCAAA
>JAKSBY010000522.1 GCA_022360855.1 Sphingomonadales bacterium
GCCGGTATTTCACTCCGCCGGCGTGCCGGGAGCGGTCGGAACCGCGCCCGCCTCGATTGCCTTGAGCTCGGCCTCGATCGCGCCTGGGGACTTGGTGCGCCGCGCCAGCACCATGTAGAACACGGGCACCACGAAGAGCGTGAACAGGGTCGCGAACAGGACCCCGGTCACGATGACGATGCCGATAGAGCCGCGGCTGTTGGAGCCGGGCCCGGCGGCCAGCACCAGCGGCAAAGCGCCCGCCGAGGTCGACAGGCCGGTCATGATGATCGGCCGCAAGCGGATGCGCGCCGCGTTCATCAGCGCGTCTTTGAATTCCTGCCCGGCGTCGCGCAACTGATTGGCGAATTCGACGATGAGGATGCCGTTCTTCGACGCCAGCCCGACCAGGATGATGATGCCGATCTGGCTGTAGATGTTGAGCGTACTGCCGGTGAAATAGAGCCCGAGCAGCCCGCCGACCATGGCGAGCGGCACGGTCAGCATGATCACCAGGGGATGCACGAAGCTCTCGAACTGGGCCGCCAGAATCAGGAACACGACCAGGAGCGCCAGCAGGAAGGTGAAATAGACGGCCGAGCCGGCTTCCTTGAAATCCAGCGATTCGCCCTTGTAGTCGACGCTGGCCGAGGCCGGCAGCTCCTCGCGCACGGTCTCTTCGAGAAACGCCAGCGCCTGGCCGAGGGTGTAGCCCTCGGCGACCCCGGCGGTCAGGGTCACGGCCCGGCGCCGGTTGTAGCGCTGCAGCTCTCCGGCCGAGGCATACTCGGTGATCCTGACCAGGTTCGAGAGCGGGATCAGCTCGCCGCCGCGCTCGGAGCGGACGTAGAAATTGCTGATATCGCTCGCCTGTTCGCGATCCGCCACCTCGGCGCGGACGATGACGTTGTATTCCTCGCCCCGGTCGATATAGGTGGTGGTGCGGCGCCCGCCGAGAAAGGTCTCCAGGGTGCGGCCGATCTGCTCCACCGAGACACCGAGATCCGCCGCGCGGTCGCGGTCGATCTCTATTCGGAGCTGCGGCTTGGTCTCCCGGTAGTCGGTGTCCAGATTGACAAACATCGGCTCGGCGGAGGCCTTCTCCATCAGGATATCCCGGAACTGCGCCAACTCCTCATACGTGTCGCCGCCCACCACGAAGTTGACCGGATCGTTGCTGCCGCCCGCGAGCCCCCGGAACTGGCCGACAAAGGGCGAGATTCCAGACACGTCTTTCAGCCGCTGCTGTGCCTCCGCCACCAGTTCCGCGGCCGAACGGTCGCGCGCACCCCATTTTTCCAGGACGATGATGCCGAATGCGGTGTTCACGCTTTCGCCGGAACCAAAGCCCGGCACGCGCAGCAGGACCCGGCGCACGTCGCCGGAGTCCAGCATGGGCATCAGCTTTTCTTCCACCTCGGCCACCTGCTCACGCATGTATTCGAAGCCGGCACCTTCCGGCCCGCGCATCATGACAAAAAACCCGCCACGATCCTCCAGCGGCGTCAGTTCGCCGGGTATCCGCTGCGCCAGCATGAAAACCATAGCCAAGGCCAGCAGGAGGCCGGCACCGACGGCTGTCTTGTTTTCGAAACACGCGTCAAGTGCGCGCAGATAGCGGTCTCCGACGATGTTGAAACCCGCATCCATCTTGCGGTTGAGCCACGACCGGGAAGAGGCGCGCGACAACAGCTTGGAGCACATCATCGGTGACAGAGACAGGGCGACGAAGCTGGAAAACGCGACCGCCGCAGACAGGGTAAGCGCCAGCTCGCCGAACAGCTTGCCCGTATTGCCTTCGAGAAAGATGATCGGCACGAACACGCCGATCAGAACCATCGTGGTCGCGATAACGGCAAATCCGACCTGTTTGGCACCCCGATAGGCCGCCAGAAGCTTGGGTTCGCCATTCTCGACCCGGCGGTAGACGTTTTCGAGCACGACGATGGCGTCGTCGACGACCAGGCCGATGGCCAGGACCAACGCCAGAAGGGTCAAGAGGTTGAGCGAGTAGCCGAACATGCTGAGCACGATGAACGTCGCGGTCAGGCAAACCGGTACGGTGGCCGCCGGAACCAGCGCCGCGCGCACGCTGCCGAGAAACAGGTAGATGACGAAAATCACTAGGCCGACCGCGATGAACAGTGTGCGGTAGACCTCTTCCACCGCCCCTTCGATGAAGATGGACGAATCCCAGGAATCCAAGAGCGACATGGATTCGGGAAGACCCTCGCGAACCTTTTCGGCTTCCGCTTTGACCGCCCAGGCCGTCGACAGGGTATTCGCGTTCGACTGTTTGATGATGCCGAGGCCGATCTGCGTCTGGCCGTTGCCGCGAAATTCGGAGCGCTGGTCTTCGGCTTCGACGGCGATGCGCGCCACCTCGCCGAGCCGGATCAGATGTCCGTCCGCGCCCTCGCCGAGAACCAGCCGCGCGAAATCCTCGGGCTTCTGGTAGCCGCGCTCAACGCGAACGGTGAAATCCCGCTGCGAAGATTCGACCCGGCCGGCCGGCAGCTCGACATTTTCGGCCCTGAGCGTGGTGATGACGTCGTCCACGGTCAGGTCGCGGGCCGCCAGCGCCAGCGGGTCGGCCCAAATGCGCATGGCATAGCGCTTTCGGCCGCCGACCCGGATACTCGCCACGCCCTCGGCCACCGAGAGGCGGTCGACGATGTTGCGCTCCGCATAGTCGGTGAGCTGCAACTCGTCCATCACGTTGCTGGTCAGGTTGAACCACATGATGGCACGGCTGTCGGTGTCGGCCTTGGTGATTTGCGGCGCCTCCGCCTCTTCCGGAAGATTGTCGACGATGCGGGCAACCGCCTCGCGCACGTCGTTGGCAGCGGCGTCGATGTCGCGTTCCAGGCTGAATTCGATGACGATGCGCGACCGGCCGTCTTCCGAAGTCGACTGGATCGAGCGGATGCCCTCGATGCCGCTGATGCGGTCCTCGATAAGCTGGGTAATACGGCTTTCGATGACCTCCGCCGAGGCGCCGGGATATTGGACCGATACCGAGACGATGGGCGCGTCGGTATCCGGGAACTCGCGCAAAGGCAGCTGAGTAAACGCCAGCGCGCCGAAAGCGACCAACAGCAAACTCATCACCAGGGCGAAGACCGGGCGTTTGACCGATACGTCCGAAAGCACCATGGCGCTCTACTCCTGAAAGGGCCTAGCTGCCGCCCGAAGCCGCGCCGCGCGCCGCCACGGCGTCCGCGCCGGCGCTCGTGACCCGGACCGGCGCTCCGGGCGTCAGGCGCAATGTTCCCGAGACGATGACCTGTTGCCCCGGCTCCAGGCCGACCACGACCTCAACCAGACCGGGGCGCCGGCCGCCGATCTCGACCTTGATCCGCTCGGCGGTCTGGCCGTCACGGACGACATAAACATACTGCTCGCCACCGACCGGGACCAACGCGTTCTCCGAGACGGCCATGCCCCGCCGCTGGTTGGAGACGAGGCTCACCGTCATCAGCATGCCGGGCTTCAATAGCCCGTCCGGGTTCGGCAGCTCAGCGCGGATGCTCACCGCGCGCGTGATCGGGTCGACCCGGGTATTGACCGTCTTGACCTCGCCCTCGAACCCCCGGTTGGGATAGGCGGGCGCCGAGGCGACGAGCGTCTGGCCCGGCGCAAGCGCCGCCAGAAAGGTCTCCGGCACGGAGAAATCGAGCTTGATGATCGAGATGTCGTCCAGGGTCGTGATCTCGTCGCCCGGCGACACGAGACTGCCTTTGCTGACCCGGCGAAGGCCGAGGATCCCCGAAAACGGGGCCCTGAGGACCCGATCCGCCACCCGCGCCTCGGCCGCCTTGATACGTGAGCGGGCTTCCTCCAGTTCGCGGGTGCGCAAGTCCAGCGTCGCCTGCGAGGCGTTGCCCCGCCTTACGAGATCCTTGGCCCGCTCGAACTGGGATTCGGCCTCGGTCAGGGCCGCGCGGGACTCCTGCAACTGAGCGCGCTCTTCGAAACTGGTCAGCTCGACCAGCACCTGCCCCTTCTCCACCACATCGCCATCGTCGAAGTTGACCCGCGACACGGTCTCGGAGACTCGCGCGGTCAGAATGATCGATTCATTTGCCAGCGCGGTGCCCACGGCCTCGATCGTGTCGGCGAATTCGGCCATGAAGACCGCCTCGACCTGGACCGGAACCGGGCCACCGCGGCCAAATCGGCGCTCCTGGCGCGGCGCGTCGGTGAAATAGAGCGCCACCGCACCCGCCGCGAGCACGAGCACCACCCCCCAAACCATTAATCCGCTTTTCGATTTCAATTCCAAATCTCGCGATCATGCGGGCTTCCCGCCGCGCAGGCGTGAAGAAGCCGCCAAGGTTAACCGTTATAGCATAGACAACGTTCGGGCAATTGACATAGATCAGCGGCATTGCCGCCGCTCAACTTGTCGTGTTCTATGAACATCCTACCGCAAACTCCCGTTCTGGTCGGCGCCGGGCTCTTCACCAACCGTGAAGACGATCCGGCCGGGGCGCCGTCGCCGCTGGGCCTGATGGAGCGCGCGGCCCGTGCCGCCGCCGAAGACTCGGGCGCCGGCAGGAAGCTCCTCACCCAGCTTGATACGATCGCGGTGATCCGTCTCTTCGCCGATTCCTCGTCTTTTTTCGCCTGCCCCTTCGGCGTGCCGGAAAACCCGCCCGCCAGCCTGGCGAAACGGCTCGGAGCAGCGCCGGACCGCCTGATCTATCCGCAGACCGGCGGCAGCACACCGCAATGGATGATCAACGAGCTGGCCGAGGCCATTGCGGACGGCGAAGTGGACTGCGCTTTGATCGCCGGCGGCGAGGCGCAACGCACCCAGTCGCGGGCGCAAAGGATGGGAGTTGAGCTCGACTGGCGCGGTCCCTGCGATGCGCGGCCGGACGAGCCCGGCGACCCGCGGGTTGGTTTCACCCCCCACGAGCTCGCGCATGGGCTGGCCCCACCGACGACCGTCTACCCGCTGTTCGAGACCGCGCTGATGCACCGCTACGGCCATACGCCGGAGCAGCATTTGCGGCATATGGGCAAGCTCTTCGCGCCGATGACCGAGGTGGCGGCAGGCAACGCATTCGCGGCGCTCCCGGTGGCGCGGAGCGCCGAAAACTTGATAGATTCCAGCGATGAAAATCGCTTTATTTCATACCCTTATACGAAATATCTAAACTCAAACCTGAATGTAGACATGGCCAGTGCCGTGATCCTGACCTCCATTGGCAAGGCAAGGGGGTTGGGCATTCGGGAAGACCGCTGGGTATTCCTGCACGGCTCGGCCGACACCACCGAGAAGTGGTTTTTGAGCGAGCGCGTTGCCTATGATTCCGCGCCGGCGCTTGGCATCGGTGCCCGCCAGGCATTGGAGATGGCGGGGCTGACCATCGACGAGATCGGCCATTTCGATCTCTATAGCTGCTTCCCGAGCGCCGTTGAGATCGCCTGCGACGAGATCGGCCTGGCCCATGACGATCCGCGCGGTGTGACGGTGACCGGCGGCCTGCCCTATTTCGGCGGGCCGGGCAATGCCTACGGCGTGCTGGCGGCGACGCAGATGATGCAGACCCTGCGGGCCGATCCGGGGAGCTACGGGCTAGTGACGGGCAACAGCTGGTATCTCTCCAGGCATTCGTTTGGCGTTTACTCCACCACACCGCCGCGCGCGCCTTGGCGGCGTCCGGACTCCGCCGGCTGTCAGCGGGAGATCGACAGGC
>JAKSBY010000315.1 GCA_022360855.1 Sphingomonadales bacterium
CCAATGCACGCGCGGTTCGGGATTATCGTATTCCGCCCAAGACACCAGGGACCTGAAATCCGGATGCATGGTAAGACACATGGGCGTCATGTGCATATTGGTGCCCGCGTGGACCTCTCCGAGCACAGCGGTGAACCGACCCTCGTTGATGGCCGCGACACTCTCGGCCGCGATCATGATGTCCGGCGAATGAAAGCGCGCCGCGGGCCAGCCGGGACCGGGTGCCGCAAAAGCCTCGCCAACCCGCCCGCGGATCTCCGACGAAGACCGCTTCACCGGATCGGAGCCGTCGGACAAGCCAAGAATGGCGGCCCATTCCGCTGCCAGCTCGTCGGCTATCTCCGCAATGATCGACGCGATGGGCGGCTCGGGGCCGTTGAATTGATCGAGCATCGCGTGCAGCGGCACCGCATAAAGCCGTGGCCTGAGGTCATCGTAGATCTCTTCAATGTGCTTCAGGGTTCTTTGCGCGGCCCTGTAGGTGAACCAGCGCGCGCTGTCACAAATCAGCGCCAGCGGCTCCCGCACCCCATCGAAAAGCGACGGGCCGAAACGCGCCGCGATATCGCGGCGGCAGTCCTGGTAGACCAAAGTGCGGCCGGCATATGTGCCGCCATGGCTACGTACCGCCGGCACGTCGGTGCCTGCGCTGAAAACCCCTTCGAGCCGCTCAATGGCCTGTTCCACCGCCGCGCCATTGCCCGACGCCGCGTCAACCGCGTCCTTGGCCTCGGCCAACGCCCCGAAGTCGGCCATCAGGCGGTCGCGAAGCGGTGCCTCGCCGATCGCCCGTATTTCATCCCACAACCGGTCCTCGCTGTCGTGGACAATGGGAAGAGCGAAGTCCCAGATGATCGCGCCACGTTTTTGCAACACCTCAAGCACGCCCATAACCTGCGACTCATGCTCAAGGCCCGTGCCGCCGGCGGCGACCAGGCGGGCGGCGATGTCTCCGGCCCTGGTTCGGCCGTCGCAGGCCTCGATGACGGCCAACGATATCCTGTTCAGCTTGGCGCGCTGGCCCGAGGTGGTGATCAGCAGATCGCCTTGTACGCGAAACTGCGCATTAAGACGCGGCTTGAGCCATGGCTTGAGTTGCGCATCGGCACTGAATATCCGTGTCAGGACGTGCAACGGCCAGTGTTCAAGCTTCGTCTTTCGCACCGAGATAAGATCTTGCCCGACCTCCAGCCCCGCAGCCGGGCCGCTCTCGCACATCTCGGCCCAAGCGACAGGGCCGAAGAAGCCGATTGTCTCGTTCTTGGCGCAGTAGCGCTGCAGATAGTTGGCGAGCAGCCGTTCATGCTTGCGGATTTTCTGGTTGCGCGATTCCGGCGGAGAATTCAGCAGCACGTCGATTCCCGTCTTCAGCGCGCTCCGATTCTGCCACGCCACCGCCTCGCGAAAATACGAGTCTCGGGCAATCTCCCGCATCGACGTAGCGAGACGCCGAATATCTTCCGTGATCAGGAGCTCTGCTTTACCGGTGAGGTCGTCGACTTGCCGCCGCGCCGCGACGAGCGCGTCGAAGGCGGGCGCCGGCTCGGGCGGTTCCGGAACATGACCCTTGGCCAGACGCTTCAGCGTTTTCCACCACGCCTTGTGTTGCACGCCGCCGGACGTCTCGAGCTTCTGCGAACAGAGTTCGAGAGCCCGCTGCCGCGCCGCATCGAGAGCGGCCTCAACATCGAGCAAGTGATCAACGGCTGCCGCAGCCTGCGGGGTGGCCAATACATCGAGCCGGGAGGCGGGGAAACCGGCCGAACGCAGCAGCACGGTGCGCCACATGTCCCAACCATGCGCGAGCCCGATGCGGTGGTCGGCGGTCTCGCCCACCGTCGTGACCTCCGTCACCGTTTCCTCGCCGCCGGAAACTGGCATCTCGTCGCCCGTAAGCGTTTTCATCGCGTCTACGAGCCGGTCGACCGCGTGCTCCCAGGTGAAGTTTTTCAGGGCATGATCCGCCGCCTTTGTTGAAGCCTGCGCAACGAAGGCGGAGTCTTCGACGGTCTCGATCATGAGCGCCGCCAGATGGTCAACGTCGGGCCTCAGCCACGTCCCCGGCCGATCCGGCGCCGGCTCGGGCGCACTGTCGATACGAAGCGCGAAATCTTCCTCGGTGAAATCATCCGTCGGCCCACCCGCGGTGCAGATGACCGGCGTGCCGCAGGCCACGGCTTCCAGAACCGGCATGTTGAATCCCTCGGCGAAATACGGCGAGACGAACACATCCGCCAGCTGGTAGAGTTCGGCAACCGCCTCGGATTGCAGGGATTTTCCGAGATAGCGCATGCGCGGCTTGATCAGGGCGGCCTCGGCCGGCGAAAGATCGCGGCCGGCATATTTTATTGCCGCCTTCGACGCATAGATGTCGTCCAGCCCTTTGAGCAAAAGCCTCACATTCGGATGTTTGGCGGCAACCGCGGCGAACGCCTTAAGCAGAGGGGCAACGCCCTTCCTCGGATACATGGCGCCGACGGCAAGGAAGACGAACTGGCCCTCCAGACCATGGGCGCGGCGCAGCTCGGCCCGCCGATCGGGCTTCGCCGGTCGATGGATGGCCGGATCGAATCCGTGCGGTATGACGATCACACGCTCGGGCGGGGCCCCCGAGTTCACCAGACCCCGCTTCGACCATTCCGAGGGCGTTACGATGGTGGCATCGCTTTCGCGGAACACATCCTCCGGCGCACGCCCGCCCGCCATGAGGAACCCATGCTGAAGGCCGTATTCGGTGACGGAAAAAATGATCGTCTTTCCCGCCGGCGCCGGTGTGTGATCGTAGGGGAAGAAGATGCGGTAGGTGATGTCGGGTGCCATCCCGCCCGGCATCGGGCCTATGGAATAGACGGCATCCTCAAGGACAGGCGGCAGGAGGCCGGTCATCTTTTTCCACGAATTACGCGACAGCAAAGAGCCCGGCGGCGGGCCGGGCACCTCCTCGTGAAACAGCCGGACGCCATCGCGCCGCATCAACTCCAGACATTGGAATTGATTGACGACCGACAGCGATTGGGGAAACGCCAGCCATCCTTCGATCTTGACCGTAGGCATCGCGGGGCAGACTAGTCTGCCCCGCCTGCCTCATGCCACAAGAATTGGCGGCTCAGGCAGCCGGTTCGACTTTTTCTTTCGGGATGAACATGTAGTTGCAGAGCGACAGGTGAAAACCCGGCAGCTCAAAAGAGCTCACGGGCTCCAGGCGGCAGTCGGGGTGAATACGGAAAATCCGGAAATTGAGCGTGCTCATCAGGTTCATGATCCGCGCCGCGCGTTCTTTGCGCATCCTTACGATACTCTCGTCTTGGAGGTGGACGCTGGGCAGGACTTCGCAAATCACATAAGGCCGGGTCCGGCGGAGTGTTCCCGACATGCCTTCGAGCACGTCCGCTTCCCCGCCCTCAACGTCGATTTTGACCAGCGAAATCTCGTCGCATCCGAGCTCCGAGATAACCGCGTCCCCATTCTTGATCAGGCCGAGATCGCGGTGCGCCGGCAGAGCATCGCTGCGAAATCCCTCGACGACCGTCGCCATATCGTCAAATGGATCCTTGGATAGAATCGGTAGGATGCCCTCTTCCGCACCAAGCCCAAACGGCAAGACGACATGGTTCTCAAGGCTGTTCTCGGCGATGATTCTTCGGACATAGGCGACGCAGGCCGGGGAGACGTCGAAACCGTAATAAGGCCTTTCCCGGTCGATCCTGATGATCTTCAGAAGTGTCTGTCCGATGTTGGCACCGACATCAAGGACCGCCCCTTGGGCGCGATCGAACACGTAAGAAATCGCCCAGGCCACGGCCGGCTCATGCTCATCAAGGAGGGCTTTTCCCTGATTCAGGAAGATCGGAATTCGGATTCCGTGCTCGGTCACGGTGAAGGAAAGATGGTAAGCGATCTTCCCGCTCCGCAGCAGGAGGCGTTTCAGATTACGCTTCAGAATTGCGCCTCTCCCAGGCTCGAGTCTTGCATCAATGTAGCATACCGGCCTTCGGCGGACGCTCCTATAACATCCGGTGCCGATCGCCCAAAGCCGGCGCGCGGGAGGGCGGGCGCGCCGGCTCTAGATAGAATTTCGCGGGATTTCGGCCCGCTCCAAAGACGTTAAGCGGCGGTCTGAAGCTCAGGCGCGGTCTCCGTAAAGCTCGGACGGCTGACAAGCGCCTGATAAAGCCGGCCCAGATTCTCATGCGGCTCGAGCGCCGCCTTGGCTTCCGGCGCCCGGTTCCAGGCATTGATCAGCATCGGCATGACCATGATGTCGGCCAGGCTGAGGCGACCGCCCGCCAGGAACTCGCTTTCGGCCAGCCGATCATCGAGAATCTGGGCATAACGCTTGGCGCGCTCGGCCTCGACATCGATCACGCTGCGGTCCGGCTCGCCGTTCTCGCCGCGCGGGAAGACATATTGCAGCACCAGGCCACGAATGAAACAGGCGTTGATATAGTCCAACGCCGCACTCATCCACTGGGTCATGACCGCGCGCTCATAAACGTCATCCGGCTGCAGCGCCGGCCCGTCGAAGGCCTCGTCCACATAGCGGATGATGCCGGCGGTTTCGTAAATCAGCCGATCGCCGTGGCGGAAGGCGGGGATCCTGGCGAACGGATGCAGCGCCAGATGCTCGGGCGACGAGAGCGCCTCCAAGCTGTTGTGGCCCTCGATTTCCAATACGTAGGGCACGCCTTTTTCGCGGCAGGCGATGCGCACCGACCGCACAAAGTTGGACGCCGGGGCGCCGTAGATGGTGACTTCGCTCATAATCCTCTCCTTGTGGGAAGCTGTTGACTGTCGATAACCCGGGCAATCGAAACCGGGTTGACGAAAAGGCCGGATTCGCTATTTATGATGATCAACATATTCCTCTATGATGGTCAACATAATTCTCGCCCAACGGCAGTGAATCTGTGCAAAGTTGGGATTGCAATTTTGGTGTGACAACGCTGGAGAGAGGCCATTCCCTACCCGATCAAACATGGTCAGGAAACGCGCAAAAGCATCGTCGAATCCGCCCGGCGGCTTTTCAAGGAGCGCGGCTATCGCGGCGTGGGCATCGATGCCATCATGGCCGACGCCGGGCTCACCCGCGGCGGCTTCTACCACCATTTCAAAAACAAGGACGATCTTTTGGCCGCGGTCGTGAAAGCCGAGTTCGCCGATACGCCGCCCGGCGCGGGCGTGGTGCCGCCGGACGCGCTTGCCATGATCTCAGAGAATTACCTCGCCGCCGAGCACCGCGACGACGTGGCCGGCGGCTGCTTCATGTGCGCCATGGCCGCCGAACTCTCGCGGGCCGATACTGCCTCCCGCGCCGCCTTCACGGAAATGGCCCAGGGCTTTGTCGAGATGGCCGCATCCGCGATCCCCGAGGACGACCCGGAGCGCCGCCGCAAGGCGCTCGCCATCCTCGCCCAGAGCGTCGGCTCGGTGATCATGGCCCGCGCCGTGGCGGATGAGGAGATGTCCGACGCCATCCTCGCCGCCGGGAGGGAGGCGCTGGCCAGGCTGGCCTGACGAAGCGCCGGCCACCCTTCCCGGCCGCTGATCCGCTGCGGGCGCCAAGCCGTAAAACCTCGTAGCATGTTTCAAAAGGCCGTTCTTATCATCGGCATCCTGGTTGCCGGCTATATTGCCCTCCGCGCCCTGACCGCGCCGGAAGGTTTGCTGGCAGGGACCGGCATCGCGGTCTCCAACGCCGACGGGCGCAACGAGATTCGCGCCCAATATGGCGGCTTCTATCTCGCCGTGGCTGCCGCGCTCCTGCTCAGCCTGTTCGGAAGGCTGCCGGTGAGCTTCGGGCTTGGCGTACTTCTGTTGGCCGTCGGCGGCGTTCTGGTCGGCCGCCTCGC
>JAKSBY010000004.1 GCA_022360855.1 Sphingomonadales bacterium
CGGCTTTTCGTTCAACTACCTGACCTATCTGTCGCAGCTCCCCTCGCTCAGGGGCGGCATCCCGGCGACCAATTCCTTCACCGGCGAGACCGCCGTCTGGCCGTTCCTGATCGCCTTCGATATCGCGTTCCCGCGCATCCACCTGTTCGGCGGCTCGGCCGACCTCTACTTCGATTCCATCAAGTCGGTGGTTCGTGTCGAGGTCGCCTACACCACGGGCGAGGAGTTCGCCAACACGGCGCAGCCGCGGCTGTTCTCGGAGTCGGATGTGATCCGCTACGTCATCGGCTGGGACCGGGATACCTTCATCCCCTTCCTCAACCCGACCAAGGCGTTCCTGTTTTCGGCGCAGATCTTCGGCCAGCACATCCTCAATCACGAGCTGATCGACACGCCGGGTTCCCTGGCCGGCATTCCCGGCTTCACCAAGGCCGGCATCCCGGACTGGAAGGACAACTGGATCGCCACGCTCTTGATCAAGGGCTGGTACAAGCAGAACCGGATCAGCCCGCAGATCATCGCCGCCTACGACTTCCGCGCCAAGGCCATGGCCATCGCGCCGTCGGTCGACTGGCTGATCAGCGATGCCTGGCGGCTCGTCCTCGGCGCTAATTTCAAGGTCGGCAAGGGCGCGCGGACCTTCGACGACTGCCGCTCGTGCAATCCGTTCCCGCCGTTCACGGCCACACCGCTGCATGGCGATGCGTTCATGCCCGGCTCGGTCGGCCTGGCGGGACTGGAGCCGCTCGGCCGCTTCCGCGCCGGACCCATCGGCATGGCCCAAAAGGAAGACGAGATCCAGATCTCGCTCCGCTACCGCTTCTAAGAGACAAGGAATCGTGACAATGAAACGCAAGCTTTCCATCGCGCTCGCAGCCACCACCGCTCTCGTCGCCGCCACGGTTTCGGCGCCGGCGGCCGACCTGGAGGATGTCGAGAACTCCTTCTACCCCTACCGGGAGACAACCCCCTCCTATCCGGGCCTTTCGGCGGGAATGACCCTGAACGCCGGCAATGTGGAGCAGTTCCGGGAGGTTCTGGACCCGGCGCTCTTTGACCACATCAAGGACGGCTGGGTCGAGATCGTGGTCGGCGAGACCACCTCTTTCGACCTGCACCCCAACTATGTGGAGGCCACGCGCAAGCACCTGAACGCAACCACGCTGGGCGACACACCGGGCCAGATCAACGGCTTCGTCGCCGGCCGGCCGTTCCCGGAGGAGCCGGATGCGGCTGACCCCCGAGCCGGCGAGAAGCTCGCCTGGAACTACAAATACGGCTACAACTGGGGCGACAATGCCGCGATCTATCCGTTCTACTGGAAGTTCCGCGACATGGAGTCCGGCAAGCTCGAACGCACCATCAAGTTCAACTTCCACTTCCTGAACTTCAAGCACCGCGTCAACCAGCAGCCGCTGCCCGAGTTCGAGAACAATCCCAGCGACATCTTCCGCGGCATCTATGTGCGGGTGCTGGAGCCCTTCGACGTGCGCAACACGCAGCTTCTGATCCTGCGCTACGAAGACGACCTCAAGCGCGACGATGCCTGGCTCTATCTCGGCTTTCAGCGGCGCGTCCGGCGGCTGGCCACCGGTCAGGTGACCGACGCCTTCCTCGGCACCGATCTGATGATCGAGGACTTCGAGGGCTACAACAACCGCATCTCCGACATGAGCTGGACCTATAAGGAGACCAAGAACGTCCTTCTGCCCTTCTATAACCACAACGCCCTCGAGCTGACCGAGGACCACAAGGAATCGGACGGCTACCAATTCGTCGATTTCTACGGCCGGGGCAATTGCTTCCCCAAGATCACCTGGCAGCTCAGGAAGGTCTATGTGCTGGAGGCCGCGCCGGTGGACAAGAACCACCCCATCTCCAAGCGCATCTTCCATGTCGACGCGCAGACCTTCACCCTGCCGAGGACCCTGATCTACGACCGCAAGGGCGACCTTTGGAAATCCTGGACCATCGGCCAGGCGCATCCTGAGAATCACGACGATGTCAATGCCGGTTCCGGCGTCGCCATCGACGACTCCTTCTCCATGATCGACGTCCAGGCGCAGCACTGCACCACCGGCCAGTTCAAGGGCCAGGTGGTGACGGAGTTGAACCCCAGGAGCCTGTTCACGGTTCAGAACATGCGCTCCACGGGCCGGTAGCGGCCTTGCGCCAGCCGAGGTGACGACCATGGAACCCGCCGAGCTGAAGATCTTCTTCAACTTCAGGAGCCCCTATTGCTACCTGGCCTCGAAGAGCATGTTCTCGCTCTTTGACGAGTTCCACGTCACCCTCGTCTGGCGGCCGCTGGGCGGCTGGACCGGACGCTCGGCACCGGAGCGCGCCAAGGTCAAGATGCCACTGTCGCGCCAGGACGTCAGCCGCTGGTGCCGCAAGCTCGGCATCCCGTTTACGCCGCCGCCGGTGACCACCGAGCCGACCCGCGCCGGCGCCGGCTCCTTCCTGGCCGAGGAGGCGGGCGTGCTGCCGGCCTATGTGGTGGAGACGATGCGCGCCGAATGGGCCGAGGGCCGGGATATCTCCCAGGACGATGTGCTGGCCGACGTGGCCGGGCGCTGTGGCCTGGACGCAGGCGCGCTGCTCGCCGCCGCCGATGACGCGGCCAACCGCGCTCGGCTGGAGGAGTATTGGGAAGAGGCGCAGACCATCGGCGTCTTCGGCGTCCCCACCTTCGTCATCGGCGAGGAGGTATTCTGGGGCAACGACCGCATCGATTTCGTGCGCGATCACCTCCGCGAGATGCGGCTCGCGCGCCTATGATCACGCTCTACCACCGCGCCGACTGCCCGTTCTGCTGGAAGGTCCGGATCGCGCTCCACGAGCTCGACGTTCCCTACAAGGAGATCGAGATCAAGCTCGGCGAGAAACACCCGGACGTGCTGGCGCTCAGCCCCAAGGGCACGGTGCCGGTGATGGTCGACGGCAATCTCGTGATCTGGGAATCGTCCATCATCCTCGAATATCTCGAAGACGATCACCATGCCAAGCGGCTGCTCCCGAACAAGGCCGGGGAGCGGGCGCTGGTCCGCTCGCTGCACTACTATTCGGACGCCATCGTCGGTCCCGCCATCCGCGACCTGATCTTCGAAAAGCGCAGCAAGCCGAAGAAGAGTTGGGGCGCGGCGGTCATTGCCGACAGCGACAAGCGCTGGCGTCGCCGGCTGACCGAGCTCGAGGCCAAGCTGAACGAGGACGACCGGTTCGCCGCCGCCTTCAGCTTTGCCGACTGCGCGCTGTTGCCGCGTTTCGGCCTGGCCGACCACTATGGCGCCGGGGTGGACAAGCGTCATCCCGGGCTGCTCGCCTGGTACCAGACCATGCGCCGCCGACCGTCCTTCCGGGCGACCGAGCCGCCGCGCCCGGAATTCCGCTGAGGCCGGCCATGGAAATCTCATCAAATGCTGCAGTCATGAATGACGCTCGGCCCGCGTGGTTTGATCATTTGGTGAAGTGTGCGTGCGCACAGCACCACGCTCGCGCGACCTCAGGCCTGGAAATCCGGGGAAATTCGTCGCCGGCCGGAGCGAATCCGCAAGTTGGCACGGTCGTTGCTAAGCGAAAGGCAGACGCCAAGAAAAACAACCGAGCAGTGGATGCCATGAAAGGGGAGACCGATTTCACCGAGGCCGACATTCCGCCGGGGCGGAATTGTGTCCGCGTCTTCGGGGTGAAGCGCGACCTCTTTGTGGAGTTCGACTTCATCGCCGGCGACCCGACGCTTCAGGTCGAGCTGGTGTTGCCGTTCCCGGCCTTTCAGGAGTTCTGCTCCATCAACGACGTCAAGGCGCTGCCGGTCGCCGAGGAGGCGCAGGAGAGCTACGAGCGTCTGTGCTGGCGCTTCGGCGCCAAGCCCGGCCGGCCCGACGACGTCCTGGCGCGCTGAGAGAAGAAGGGGAAGAGACGTGTCGCTCGATATCAAAACCTCGGTCTACAAGCCGAACCGCCAGACCTACGCCAACGTGGCCGCCCGGCTCGGCGAAGACCGCCCCGCCTCGCGCTACGAGGAAGCCACCTTCGATCTGCAGCAGACCGAGAACTTCCACTACCGGCCGACCTGGGACCCTGAGCGCGAGCTTTTCGATACCCG
>JAKSBY010000245.1 GCA_022360855.1 Sphingomonadales bacterium
AAGTCATTGCCGGAGCGGGCCTTCAGCCTCAATCTCGACCGGAAATCGGCGTAAGGCGTCCCATCGCATATCCCCGTCATTGCGAGCGGAGCGAAGCAATCCAGGGGGCGATCACCTATTTCGGTGACAGTTACCTTTTTATTTTCTGTTTAAAAACAAATCGATGAGAAAAACCCGCCTTAAAAAGGTAACTGTCACCGAAATAGGATTGCCGCGCCGCTTAAGCGCCCCGCAATGACCGTGTGCGTGTTGCCGCAAACCTCCTAAGAGGCCACGCGGCCCAACACCCGGAAGCGGCTGACGCCGCCGTCGGGAAAGAGGTTGAGGCGGACATGGCTGACCGGGCCGGGGTCGGCCAGTTCCTTCTTGAAGCCGTGCTCTGAATCGGCAGCCATCTTCTGCTCCGGTAGCAGCAATGGCCAATCGGCGGAGGCGGCGGCGATGTCGTCGGCCGGGCCGCCCTCGATCAGCGCCGCCTGCACCGAGCAGCGGTCCGGGTAGTTGCCTTTGAAGAAGGCGGTATCGATAACAAGCTTCTCCACCACCCCCGGCCGGGCGAGCGCGATGACGCCCCAGTCATGGCCCGGCTCGCGGCGGCGGCGGGTCTCCCAGCCGTCGCCCATATTGCGGCCACGCCCGGGCGCGATGATGTTCTCGAGCCGGCCGAAATGCTCGTCATTGGCGGCTACCGGCCGGCCGCCGAGCTCAAGCGCGGCGAGGTCGAGCCGCTTGGAAAGGTCAATCCTGGACCAGTCGGGGGCGACGGTGCCATACGCTCTCAGTCTGGCCACGCCGCCGTCAGGGAAAATGCTGAGGCGGAGATGGGTCACGGGATTTCCATGCTCGACGGCGATCGGATGCCGCGAATCGCCGTCGAGCCCCCGGCGCGGGACGAGCGTGAGCCATTCGGTATCATCGCCCGGAAGGTCGTCGGCGGAGACGCACCCCTCCAGCGACGCCTCGGGCGGGTAATTGCCGGTGAAATGGCGCGTGTCGATATCGACGCCGCGCAGAAGTCCCGGCACCCCCAAACGAATGACCGCGTCATCGTGCCCGCCATCGCGGCGGCGCCGGCTCTCCCAGCCGTCCATCCATTTGCCGTGCTCGTCATATTTGTTGGGCTTGAACACCGGCTCCCTGGGGCCGATCAGCCGCTCCTTGGCGCCGAAGAAATCGTCGGTCGCGAAGACCACCCGGCTGCCGAGCCGGGGCTGCGTCAGATCGATCGTATCTTTGGTGATGTCCGCCGTCATGGCTCCAATGCCTCCAAGCGCAGCCGGGCGATTGTGTGGATCTGTTCGAACGCCGTCGCCAGCTCCGTCGTGGCGTCGTTTTCCAGCCGGTGCCGGAACTGCTCCAGAATATCGTGCCGCGTCAGGCCCTTGACCGCGACGATAAACGGAAAGCCGAACTTCCGCCTGTAGGCGGAATTGAGGGCGTGAAACTCGGCGAGCTCCTCCGGGCTGCACCGGTCGAGACCGGCGGAGGCCTGCTCTGCGGTCGAGTCGGCGGTGAGTGCGCCGGCCAGCGCCGCCTTTCCGGCTAGGTCCGGATGCGCGCGGACCAGTTCCATCCTCGCCGCCTCCGGCGCCGTATCGACCGCCGCCCGCATGGCGCCGGCGACGCCATCCAAGTCGCCCGCCTCCCACACCGCCTCGGCAACCCAGGGCGAGTCCTCGTAGATAGCACCGTAGCGGGCGATGAATTCGTCACGCGTCATGCGCCCTCCGCCAGAAAATGCTCGTGCCAGTGCCGGGCGATGTCGATCCGCCGGGCGAACCACACATCTGGCTTGGACTGGGTGTAACGGATGAAGCGCTCCACCGCCGCGAGGCGGCCGGGCCGGCCCGCCAGCCGGCAGTGCAGACCGACGGACATCATCTTCGGCCGCTCGGCGCCCTCGGCGTAGAGCACGTCGAATGCATCCTTCAGATAGGCGAAGAACTGCTCGCCCGAGTTGAAGCCCTGCGCCGTGGCGAAGCGCATGTCGTTGGCATCCAATGTGTAAGGCACGATGAGGTGCGGCCGGCCGACAACCCGGGACCAGAAGGGCAGGTCGTCGGAATAGTCGTCGGCATCGTAAAGGAAGCCGCCCTCTTCGGCGACCAGCCGCCGGGTATTGGGGCTGGTGCGGCCGGTATACCAGCCGAGCGGACGGGTGCCTGTGAGCCGCGTCAGGATGGCGACGGCCTCCTCCATATCCGTGCGCTCGGTGGCTTCGTCGACATGCTGGTAGTCGATCCATTTGAGGCCGTGGCTGGCGATCTCGTGGCCCGCTTCGAGACAGGCCTCGGCTACGGCCGGGTGCTCTGCAAGCGCCTGCGCAACGGCAAACACGGTCACCGGTATGCCGGTCCGCTCGAACAGCCGCAGGAGCCGCCACACGCCAGCGCGGCTGCCATATTCGTAGAGCGATTCCATGGACATGTGCCGCGCGCCCGTGATCTCGCGCGCGTTCACGATGTCCGAGAGAAACGTCTCCGCCCCGGCATCGCCATGCAGGATGCAGTTCTCGCCGCCCTCCTCGTAA
>JAKSBY010000723.1 GCA_022360855.1 Sphingomonadales bacterium
AGTCCGAATATGGTATCGACACCATTGGCCTGCAGGCATTCCAGCAGCACATCGGCGCCATTTGATCGCGGCATACGTCACTCTTTCCTTCGCCCGCGCACTCATGGCCGGCGCCGAAAAACTCCCGGAATTCCGCCATCAGTTCAAACAAAATATTTTCATAGGGCCGATTATCGGCGCTAATCCAGTGGCATTTGCCGGGCAGGTATGCCGCCCACGCTCGCAGAGGTGGCAGGTCCGATATGAGCCCAGAGCGAACCCAACCCCGCATCGTCTGCCTCGGCAAGACCATGGCCGAGATTGCCGGGCGCGGCCGGTGGTGGCCTAAGCCTCGGCTGCGACGTCGGCCATTCCGTAATTCCTTGGTCCATCATCTTGTAGCTCTCGACGCGCTGCTCCTGCTGTCGCAGCCCGTCCCGGTCAACGGCAATCCTTTTGCGGACTAAGACGTCGCTACTTCGCGTATGGCTGGAATGATGGCCGGCGCATTGCTGGGACGGTCCGCGAGCTGACGCGGCAAGAGGCCGAACTGGCGCTTGAAGGTCTTCGTGAAGCTGGAGGGATCGCTATAGCCGACGGCATAGGCGACGTCATTGATCGTCATTTCGGTGTCGAGGAGCAGTCGGCGTGCCTCCCGCATGCGCTGATGAATGCAGTACTCGTAGGCGGTCACATGAAAGAGATGTTTGAACCCCTGTGCAAGCTTGCGCCGGTTAAGCCCGACCTTGCGCCCCAAGTCGTAAAGCGTCGGCGGATCCGTGTAGTTTGCCGCGAGGATTTCTCTGGCCTCGTGGAGATTTTCGATGTCGGCGCGCGACAGGGGGCATGGCGACGGACGCGCGGGCTGGTCCGCCGCCACGTCGTTCAACGTCAGGCACAGGAGCTCCGTCGTCTTGGCCTCCAGATAGAGCACCCTGAGCGACCCGTCCATCCGACAACCCAGCATGTCGTCCAGCACGATTTGATGCCGCGACGTTAGCGGCAGACAACGAACGGAAGGCATGGTGTTTTTGCCGGCCAAGAAGCTGAGCAGAGACGCCGGCAAATTTTGCAAGGCGCCTTCATCCATGAGCCGGCGGATCACTTCTGGGCGATACCATAGGCTGACGGTTCGCCAGGGCGAATCGGCATGCACATGGCGGACCCATTCGGCACCGGCGGGGAGCATGTAGAGATTGATCGACGGACGGGTAAACGCGGTCGCATGGCCGCGGTGGTCGATTTCTATGCTTGAGGCCTCCTGGCGAAACTGGATCAACAGCGCACCCGAGCCGACGATCGGCGAGCATAAATCGTTGGGATGATGAAGATGGCTCCGGATCATGCCGAACTGATCGCGAAACCAAAAGACCTCCTGATCACCGGAATCCTGGACCGTGTCCTCGCTTACGTAGCGCATGCGCATAAGACGGCCGCATGGATACTGCTCCTCACGGCGCATGGTTTCCGGGATCCACGCGCGAAGGGTTTGGGAGAAAGCGCCATCGCCATTGGGCAGCGTGTACCGCACGTTATCCCACGACATTCGGTCGTAGCTCGGCTGTGCAACGACTGCGGAACGTTCCAAAATCATCGCCTCTCCGACGCCATTCCAGCACATTCGGCCTGCGCGAGGCCAATGAGAAACTTCTTACATCCCCCAGAACTATGCATAATTGTATAGTTCGCAGCGACGTCGAGTCAACAAAAAATACATTTCTGTATATTTTTAAGCCATTCGGCTATTATCGTGACGAAGCGAAAGAGGGCCGAAACCGGTGCCGATAGGCTGGAGTGAAGTACCGGCGGCCCCTTGACGGCAAGTTAGGCGCACGGATTGATGGGATAAGGAGGCAAGTGTGGTCGACGCGACATCCGTTCAGATACGCGGCAACACCAAGACCACGCGCGAGGAATGGCTGCAGGCCGCACGCGACGTCCTGGTCGCCGAAGGGGCCGCGCATATCAAAATCGATCGTTTGGCCCGCGGCCTTGGGGTCACGCGCGGTGGTTTCTATTGGTTCTTCAGGAACCGGCAGGACCTTCTGGATCAACTGCTGGCCGATTGGAAGAGCAGCCGCAGCGACCGTGTCTTCCAAACTCTAAAGGAGCCGTTCTCGGACCCCATCGACTTGTTTGTGCGTTTCACCGTGGCACTGGTCAATGAACGGGAATACTCGCCGGCTTTGGATTCGGCCGTGCGGGACTGGGCGCGCACCTCTGTCCGCGCCAAGAAGGCGGTCACCCTGGTGGACGATCGAAGGATCAAGCTGCTGACCGACGCGTTCAAGCAGTTGGGCTATTCGGGCGAAGACGCCTTCATCCGGGCGCGGGTCTTCTACTTTCACCAAGTCGGCTATTATGCCATGGAACTCAGGGAAACACGGGAACAGCGCCTGCACTACCTGCCGGTCTACTTCAAGGTCCTGACGGGCTTCGACCTGCCGGCAGAACAACTCGAAAAGATCGCGGCGGAGCTCTAAAGGCCGCCAAAGTAACGCAGGCACCGGCCCAGGTAACGCTGGACGGTTCGCCGCGGCATGCCGGCCTGCTACTTCTCGTGCACCACAAGGGGAGATGCGGCCATGTCCAAACTCACACGCCGCCAATTCGTTGCTAGCGCCACTGGAACCGCCGCCGCGGGCGTCCTGGCGGGATGTGCCACGGCACCGAAGACCGGCCCCAGAGCCGTCACGGGATGGGCGGCCCCGGACGACGACGAGCGCCGCCGGTTGATCGCCATGGCCGAATTCGGCCGGAAACAAGCCGTATCCGGCACCGACGGCGTTGCCGTCAGCACCCACCCCCTGGCCACGGCCGCCGCCCGCGACGTGCTCAAGCTCGGTGGCAACGCCGTCGATGCCATCTGTTCCGCCTCGCTCGCGCAGGCCGTCGTCGAGCCGCACATGACCACCTTGTCGGGCGTTTTTTCGATGCTCCATTATGAGGCCGCGACCGGCACCCTCTCCTACGTCAACGGCTCGGC
>JAKSBY010000694.1 GCA_022360855.1 Sphingomonadales bacterium
CGCCCGGCCGTCCGCCAGCACGACCTCGAGGCCGATAACGCTGTCCGCCGCGCTGCCATACTGGCCGGTTCCGAAAAAGGCCGCGTTCTGCGACAGGCCGCCGCCGACGGTGGCGTGGATGCCCGAGAGCGAGCCCCAGAAGGGCGGGCGCACGCCGTGATCCTTGAGCGCCTCGTGCAGATCGGCCCAGCTACAACCGCATTCGACGGTGACATACATGTCGTCGAGATTGATCTCGCGCACCTTGTTCATGCGCAAAAGATCGACGGTCACCGACTGTGGCGTGGTGGGCAGATAGCCGGAGGTGTAGGACATGCCGCCGCCGCGCGGGAAAACGGCGAGCCCGGCTTCGGTGGCCGCCGCAACCGCCTGCGCAAGCTCGTCGACCGTGCCCGGCCTGAGCACCGCCAGGGGTGGCGTGCCCGCGGTGTAGACGTCTTCGGCGAAATAGCGGCGTTCCACATCGTCGGTGATGACGTTCTCGGGGCCCAGGATGCTCTGAAGCCGGGCAATGATGTCGGAATCCACGGGTGCAAGTGCGGTCATGGTCTTAGTCCAGAAACATGAGGGAAAGGCCGGGCCAGAAGGTGACGATCACGAGGCCGATGAACATCAGCCCCAAAAACGGCAAAACGGACCGCGCGATGGTCCAGAATTCTTCGCCGAAGGCGGTCATGGCGACGATCAGGTTGAGGCCGAGCGGCGGCGTCAGATAGCCGAGCTCCAGATTGACGATCATGATGATGCCGAAATGGACCGGGTCGATGCCTTGCGCGAAGGCAAGCGGCGCCAGGAGCGGCGCCAGGATCAGGATCGCCGAGCCGATATCCATGAAGCAGCCGACGACCAAGAGCGCGAAGATCGCCATGATCAGGAAGGCGGTGGGGTCGGTGACCGTCTCGGTAAGCGCGTCCACCAGCATGACCGGCACCTGCTCATAGGCCAGGAAGGTATTGATGGAAAGCGCCATCATCAGCATGGGGATCAGCGACCCCAGCATGGTCGCGGTCTCGATGGCCGCCTCTTCCAGATCGGGGAGCTTCATCTCGCGATGAATGAAGAGCTCGACGATAATCGCATAGAACACGGCGACGGCGGCGGACTCGGTCGCGGTAAAGAAGCCGAGATAGATGCCGCCCAGGATGATTACCGGCATGAGAAGCGCGAAAACGCCGTGACCGATGGCGTGGCCGAGCTCGCTCAAGGTCAGTGCCGCCGAACCGCGATCCCAGTTCACCACGAGTGCGTAGCTGCTCAGGATCGCAGTCAAGAGGATGGCGGGCCCGACCCCGGCGATGAAAAGATCGGCAATCGACGTCTCGGTCATCACGCCATAGAGGATCAGCGGGATCGACGGCGGCACGATGATGCCCAGGGTGCCGGCGGCGCAGAGCGCCCCGAGCGCGAAGCTCTTGGAATAGCCGGCCTTGAGCAGGGCCGGATACATGATGGCGCCGACCGCGATCAGGGTCACCGTGGACGAACCCGAGATGGCGGCGAAGAAGGCGCAGGACAGGATGGTGGCGATGGCGAGCCCGCCGGGAATGGGCGCGGTGGCGATTTTCATGACCGCGATCAGCCGCTCGGCGATGGAGCCGCGCGACATGATGTTGCCGGCCAGGATAAAGAGCGGGATCGACAGCAGCACCTCCTGGTCCGCCGCCGCCCAGGCATCCAGCACGACATAGCCGAGCTCGCCGTCGCCCCAGACGACGTAGCACCAGCCGGCGGCGACGCCGAGGATGACGACGATGCGCTGACGCAGAAAGATCAGCGCCGCGATGAGGGCAACGAAGGCGAGCGTGGTCATCGCACTAACGGCTCCACGCCTTTGGGCTTCGGCCGAAGCTCCGGATAGAGGGCGTAGAGCGCGTGGCGCACGGCACCGATGAAGAATGCGATGGGAATCACCGTCTGCATGGGCCAGATGGCGATCCGGAGCATGCGGGACATTTCCGCGAGCTCGTAGGTCTCTCGGACGACGCCGACGGCGACGATGGCGAAGGTCAGGCAGAAGGCCGCCATGATCCATTCCTGGGCGCGGGTCAGCCAGCCCTCCCAGGCGGCGGGCTGATAGCGGTCGACGAATTTCGGCCGCAAATGCCGGCCGGTGCCCGATGCCAGGCCGAAGCTGATCATGGCGGTGACGATCATGGCGTAGACCGCGACCCTCGGCGCGCCGGAGATGCCGGTGCCGGTAAATTCGCGACTCGCCACATCGACCATCACCACCGTCGCCATCACGGCGAAGGCTATCAGGGCGACCCAGCGCTCGAGCTTGAGCAGGCCGGCCAGCAGGCGTTCGGCCCTAGCCATCGGCGCCCCGACCTCGTTTGCGCGCCCGGTATTCGCCGCGCCCGGCAAGCATGGCGTCATAGACCATCTGCGAGGCGCCACCGATCTCGGCAATGATCCGCCGGTAATTATCCTCGGTCACCGTGGCCCAGCGGGCGCGGTCCTCGGCGCTGATTTCGTGGAAATTGAAGCCCGCGGCCTTGGCCCGCTCGGTGATCGCCGCGGCCACGGCGCGTACCCCGGCGCGGGCATCCGCCGAGGCCGGGAAGGCCGCGTCGACGATCCGCCTCAGCTCCGGCGGGAGTCCGTCGAACCAGTCCAGGTTGGCGACCACGACGCCGGTGTCGTAGGCGTGGCGGGTCAGAGTGAGATGCGGCGCCTCCTCGGCAAGGCCGGTGAGCCCGTAGATCACGACATTGGTGTCACCGCCGGCGATCAGCCCGGTTTGCAGGGATGGGATCACGTCCTGGAACTTCATCTGGATCATGTCCCCGCCCAGGGACTCCATCATGATCTGCGACGCCTCCGAGGCCTGCGCGCGCAGCCGGTAGCCCTGGGCGTCTTCTGGGAGCAGGATCGGCTTTTTGCCATACATGTTGAGCCAGCCGACCTCGACCCAACGCAGCAGCACAAGATTCTTCTCGGCGAAGAGCGGCTGGAACACGTCGAGCATGTGCCGGTCCATGACGTAGTCGAGCTCGTCGGTATCGGCGAAGAAGAAGGGGGACAGGAGCACCGAGAGCTCGGGCACGATGGCCGAGGCGCCGCCCAGGGTGAAGCCGCCGAACTGGATGCGGTTGCGGCGGATCGCCGTCATGGTCACCGGCTCGCCACCGGTCTCGCCGCGGATCAGGAGCTTGAGCGCAACGCGGTCGCCGGCCGCCTCGTCCAGGTTCCTGCGGAAGGTTTGCCAGTCCTTGTCCCACGGCGATCCGGGCGAGGCAAAGGCGCCGACAATCAGTTTGACGGGCGTCGTATCGGTGGCCTGCGCAAGACCGGGCGCGACCAGCAGAAGCGCCAAAAGAACCAGCTTGAAAGTTCGGAAGATCACGCGTCGCACCGCCTCTTGTCGTGTTTCCCAGAGATAGCATCAACGGCGCAGCCTGTCGATTGCTATATACTTATAACAACTTGGTCAGCCCGCCTTCAGCTCAGCGTGCGCCAGATGATCGAATTCCGTCGACCACAGGTGGTTTGCCGGGCCCGAAACATATTGCTGCGCCACGTTCAGCCCGATCGAATTGTCAGTCGCTTGCCAGCCGCAGTCCGCCAATAGCCGGTCAATCTCGTCAGGTGAAAAGCCGGTTATCAGCGGCTCGCCCAGCCGCTCGGTCGCCATGAAGAATTTGGCCATGCTCGGGGCGATGTCCGGCCGGGTGGCCAGGAAATCGGGATCGAACAGGCGCGCGTCCATGTAGTCGAGCGCGAGCCCGCTGCCGGCCGGCAGAAGCCCGGCCAGCGCCGATAGGGTCTCGGCAATGGCCGCTTGCGGCAGGTAGTAGGTCACTCCCATCCAGGAGACGAAGGCCGGCTTGCTGGTATCGAGCCCCGAGCGAGCCAGGACTTTGCCGAGGCTGTCCCGGGTGAAATCCATGGCCAGATACTCGGTCGCAAGCGTGGGTTTGAGCCCGGCGTTCGCCATGCGGTCGAGCTTGACCCTTTGGCTGTCCGGATGATCGATCTCGTAGACCCTGAGGCGGCCGGCAAGGTCGGCGCGCCGCAGCGAGAAGGAATCGAGCCCGGCGCCGAGGATGATGTATTGATCGACCCCCCGGGCCATGGCCTCGACCAGCCGATCCTCGGCGTAGCGGGCCCGGGTCAGCAAGGTCATGGAGGCTTGCAGGCGGGGCAGCAGGGTCTTGTCGAAGAGCAGCCAGCGGAGCGGCGCGGCCGAGAGGAAAAAGCGATAGAATCCGCTCGTCAGATAGCGGGCGAAGGGGTCGCGCAGAATATCCGCGTAGGGATGATACGCGTACCAGGCGCGGACGGCCGCGGCGAAATCGGCGGTGCGGCTGGCATGTCCGGCTTTCATGCGATCTCTTTCAGGCGAGCCCCCCACCCTCCGCGCCTGACGGCGCTCCTCCCTCTCCCCCGCGGGGAGAGGGCTGGGGTGAGGGGGCTCGCGATTCTCATGCGGCAGCAGCCTATGCCTCGATCAGCTCGATCAGCTCGCCGGCGGCACCGACCGTGCAGGCCATGCGCCGGCCGTTATAGGGCACGCCGGCGGGTGTGGTGGGCGGGCTGAGGAACGGTGCCCGGCATGCGCCCAGGGACTCGGTGATGAAGGACACACTCGCCACGCCGGGAACGAGCATGCCGTCCTTGCGGGGCCGAACAACCGTTTCGGCCGGATACTGGTCGATCTCGTTGTTCACGTCGCGGCCGACACAGGTCATGGAGAGCTTGTGCGGCGTATCTTCATGCAAGCCGAAAGCCTGATTGATCACCGAATAGGGCACGTCGTATTCGTTGCCCTGGGCCCAGCCGAGATTGGTCGTGTAGAAGTCCACGGCCCGCTGCATGTCCGGCGTCGCCAGGATGGTGATAAAGATATGGTCGACGAAGGCGCGCGCCAGCGGCAGGTCATAGTCCGGCAGGCTGCCGCGCACCTCGTTCAGGTAGAATGGCTCGCCGGCCAGACCGACCGCCTGCATGGGGTAGATCTTGTCGGAAAAATCCAGGAACGCCGGCGGGCCGATGATCTCGAAGGGCGAGTCCCTGAGCCGCGCATCCAGAGCCTCCACATCCGTCACCGTGAGTTCCAGAGCCGCCCAGCCGAAGCTCCTGAGCGGCGTGTATTCCGCCACCGCATCGTTCTCGACCACGCGGATGTAAACCTCCGTCCCGCTTTCGGGCCCGGTGACGGCGTAGCGCCGGCCGGCCATTGCGGGCGCACCCCAGGCGGCAGCGAGATCGGCATCGACCGTGCCACTCTCGACCACCGCATAGCCGAAAAAGTCCTGGTAGCTTTTGACCACCGCGTCGAGGTCGGGGGCGCTCACCGTCGCCATTTTGATGCGGCCTTCGCCGTCTTGCCTGCAGTCAGACGTCATAGACCTATCCTTGTTTGATCCTTTTGGCCGCGGCCATGGGCGTCGCCTCGAGGTCCGTGGCCAGGGTCGAATTCCAGCGGTTGAGGAAACCGAACAGCGCGATCACGGCGACGATCTCGATGATCTCGTCCTCATCGAAATGCGGCTCGAGCGCCGCGAAGTCCGCATCGGTCACGGCGTTCGGCACCTGCCCGGCCAGTTGCGCCAGCTGGAGCGCGGCGCGCTCGCGCGCATCGAACAGATCGCTCCTCTCATAGTCCCAGAGCGCCGCCAGCTTGGCGTCGTCGACGCCGGCCTTGACGGCGCCGTGGGTGGCGTGCGCCTCGCAATACCGGCAGCCCGCCGCCGCGCTGGTCATGGTCCCGATCAGCCGCTTCAGGTCGGACGGCAACCGGCTCGGGCCGTAGATTGCCTGTACAAGACCGAACATGGCCCGCAAAAGCGCCGGGTTCCGGGCCATGGTCAGCGCGTCATTGGGCGTGAACCCCATGAGTGCCTCGCCGGCGCGCATGGTTTCTGCCAAATCGGCCGGTATGTCGGCCAGCGGGAGCGGCGCCAGTCGTGGCATCGATCAGAACGGCTTGACGACGCCGAAGAAGGCTACCGTCGCGATGCCGATCCAGTAGACGTAGGCAAACTGCCGCGCCTTGGCGAGGATCGAGGCGATCGAGCCTTCCAGCTCCGGCGTCGGGCCGTCCGCCTCCATCTTGCGAAACGCGATGACCCAATCGCGCATGACGAAGCGCAGATAGAGGCCGATCACCAGGAGCAGCGAGAAGATGAAGAGCTTCATGGCGAACCAGCCCGCGGTCACGGGCCCGCCGGTGGCGAGCGAAACCGCGCCAAGCAGGAACAGGGCCGGGATCACGACGTAGCGGATACGCTCATCCCACATGGTGAGCTTCAGCCCGGTATCCGTCCCGCGCGCACGGTACGCTTGGAACAGAAGCACCCACCACAGGAAGACGGCGATCCAGACGACCCAGACCCAGATACCGGTGATCGGCGAGATGCCGTGGAGGGCGGCCATGTGAAAGCCGACGGGCAAGAGCCAGATGATCATCGAGCGCGGCACGATGTCGATGTTATAGGCGAGCTCCATATAGCGCTTGCGCTCGGCGATGGAGAGCGCCGGGTTGGCAACATTGCGCGAGGCGTTGAACACGCCCCATTCGCCGCCGAGCCAGTAGGCGGCCACGATCACATGGACCCAGCGCAGGATCTCCAACTCGTAATTTATAATCCATTCAATCATCTGCTCTCCCCCTTCTTCCCGTCCAAGTTCCGGCCGTCGAAGTCCGGGTGTTCTGCATCAATCGTTGCATCCGCGCATTGATCTATCGCATGCCCCTATTCGGGCGGCGTCGCCGGATCGGCATCCGGCGTGTGCTGATCGATGTCGCGATGGATCTTCCAGCCACCCGTCTCGTCCCTGACGAACAGGATGAAATAGCGGCCGGCATCCTTGAATGGCGGCGCCTCCCCTTTCGGCACGCCGTCGAGCCAGAACCGGCCGACGGTCCAGGCGATGTCGCCGCGGACGGTGATTTCCTCGACGCGGTCGATGACGCCGACGGTGTAGGCGGCCGCGCCGCCGGCGAAGAAGCCCATGATCTCCTCGACGCCGCGATAGGCCCTGCGGCTGCGCGGCATCAGTATCGCGTCATCGGTGTAGAGCGTCCGCAAGGTCTCGATATCGCCGGCGTTGTAGGCGGTGAGCCAGGTGTCGGCAATCGCCTTGATCGCCGCGATGTCGTCTTCCTCGCTCGGGCCCACGCCTTCGGCGCAGGCGGCCAGGCAAAAGACCAACCCCGCTGCCAGGGTCAGGAATGAACACTTCATGCGATAGCCTCCCTCGGCCGGTTTGGGTTCATATCTCGCCGCCCACGCGGATCAGGCTGCGGCCTTTGAGTTCGCGGGCCTCGAAGGCGCGATGCAGGTCGGGAACCTGTTCCAGCGGCACCGGATCGTTCATCGGCATGCGCCATGTCCCGGACGACAAAGCCGCTTCGATCTCCGCCGCCTCGGCGCCCTTGGTCAGCGCCATGGCATGGTAGAGCACGAAGCCGGAAACGCCCGCGGATTTGCCGATCAGTTCGGAGATGTTGACCTCTGGCGCGAGCCCGCCGACGGCGCCCATATAGATGACGCGCCCGAAATGCTTGAGGCAGCCCAGGTTCTTCGGTGCGTCGGGGCCCTGCACGCCGTCGATGATGAGGTCGGCGCCCCCACCGCCGGTCAGCCGCATCACCTCCGCGTCAAAGTCTTGCGCGCGGTAGTCGACGAAATGGTCGGCGCCGAACTCCTTCGCCCAGGCGATCTTCTCTGGCCCGCCGACGAAGCTGATCACCGTTGCCCCGGCGGACTTGGCGACCTGCGTGGTCATGACGCCGAGCGCACCGGCGCCCGAATGGATGACGACGACCTGCCCCGGTGCAACCCGGCCGGCAGTGTGGATCAGGTGCCAGGCGGTGTAGGCGCAGGTGAAGAAACAGGCGCCGAGCCGCCAGTCGAAGGCGTCCGGCACCGGCACAAGCTGCGCCGCGGTGGCGACGGCGAACTCGCCATTGCCGCCCCATTCGCCGGCGGAGGCCACGCGCCTGCCGATGAGTGCGGTATCGACGCCGTCTCCCACCGCCTCGATCCGTCCGGCATATTCGTAGCCGGGCACAAACGGGAGCGGCGGAACGCCCCAATCGACCTTGCCGCCGCGGGCCAGGATATCCAGAGGATTGAGCGCCGTATAAGCGACCCGGATCAGCACCTGCCCGGGACCGGGCTCGGGGTCTGGAATGTCCTCAAGCGTGAGAACTTCCGGTCCGCCCTGCTCATGCACCACAATTGCCCGCATGGTTTGCCTCGCCCAAATACATCTATTGATATAACAATATGTCTAAAAATCCAGGCCGATCAAGTGAACTTTGCGCGGGCGCGCCGATTCGTGCAACTTCGGGGGCACAACGTTGACGCCGGCCCGCTCTTCGGCCTAAAGACGATGCGGGAATCGAGGGAGCTCCGCATGTCCGCGAGCCAACCGTTGGCGGCTGATCGCGCTGCGGAGTGGTCCAGTTTCGTAAGCCACCTTGAATGCAG